>JAFUUM010000420.1 GCA_017477805.1 Lachnospiraceae bacterium | reverse complement strand
GAATAAAATCGAAAAAGCAAATCAAGAAATAAAAAAGCTAAATGAGCAAATAAAAATTTTCCGAGAGCGCATTTTAGAAAAAGAAAGGAAATACAACGAAAAAGCTATCGAAGAGGCAATTATATCTATACCGATCATTACAACTTAAGCTGCGATGTGGATGCTACCTATCGGGGCATGAGTTATGATGCTTCTTCCAGCTTTGACGATGCGGTCAGCGAGACCATCGCACCCTATGATTCTCATGGGATCCAGAAATTCTCCACAGCTTACCTCAGCGGCTTTTTTGCGGATACGGCGGATGTACCGGCTTCCGTATATGTCAATGATGCCAAGGCTGTTGCGGAGGATGATGTAAAAGAAAAGGTCCGGAACAATCCGGACTTTCACCAGTACGGTCCCAAGACTCCCTCGGGAGAAGGCATGGTGGCACGGCTTTCCAGAACGGATTCCGCCATGTTCCCGGTGTGGTTTTTGACCTACCGGAAAAAGGACCGCGTGGCCTATGCTTTTGTAAACGGTCAGACGGGAAAGATCAGCTGCGATATGCCTGTGGATCTTACCAGATTCCTGATAGGATCGCTGATCCTCAGTATGCCCATCTTCCTTTTGTTAAATGCATTTTTATTTTTGACGGCGACGGGACTGTTGTCGGTTGCCTCCGTCTTGTCCGTATTTGCGGCAGGTGTTTACCTGGTAAACATGAGAGCCATCCGGAAAAAGGAGACCCATGCGGAGGATAAGGGGAAGAATGCGGTGGAATCCGCTTCTGCATCGGGCGGGGAAACCAGACATATCAAGGATACCAGCCTGAAAAACCGAGGAAAGAAAGCGGGTCAGACCGTAAAGCAGAACGTGGGTCTCGTCGTATTCGTGGTGATCGCTCTGTTCCAGATCGGCTTTTTCTCCATCATTCCCAAGATCATCGAGGTGACGGATTCGGCCCTGAATTCATCTCCCCTCATGGGACTTTTGTGTATGGCTGTCAGTGGGATCCTCATGGTGGTTTCCGTTATGGAGGATAAAAAGATCCCCTGCAGTTCCCGCCCCGTGGGAGCGATCGTGGCATTTATCGGAACCCTGGCAGGCTTCCTGACGGCAGTGGTGAACCCTGTGGAAGATATTTATTACTATGCGTGCGTGATCTTCATGTTCATCTGCATGCTCATTACACTCCTGGATCTTACGGAGAAGGCAAACACCCTGGCAACCAGGCCCCTGCCTGCTTTTGAACGGAAAGGGGGCGATCAGCGTGGTTAAGAAGTTTTTATCCATAAGCGCGGCTTTTTTATCGGCGCTGATCCTTGTTTTCGGATCCGTGATCCCCGCCTATGCGGATGAGGATGCTACGGAACGGAGCTACAAAAACAGCAGTACGGGATATGAAGCTGTGGTTTATGATATGGCAGACCTTCTTTCGGATACGGAAGAAAAGGCTTTATTGGAAGATATGAAGCCTGTCACAAACTATGGAAGCGCGGCATTCATCTCTACAGACAGTAACTATTCCACTACATCCTATTATGCGGAGTCCATGTACCGTGAGTACTTCGGCAAAGGAAGCGGAACGTTGTTCGTGATCGATATGGACAATCGCGAGTTATTTATTTTCAGCGACGGGGCAATTTATAAGACTGTAAATAATCACTATGCGAACTCTATTACCGACAACGTGTACCGGTACGCATCCGGCCAGAAGTATTATGCCTGCGCCCAGGAGGTCTTTGCGGAGATCACGGCGCTTTTAAACGGTGCCAAGATCGCCCAGCCCATGAAGTACATCTGTAACGGGCTTTTAGCCATCATCCTGGCACTCCTTACCAACTATTTCCTGTCCCGGATCTTATCCAGGACAGCAAAGCCGGGAAGAGAAGCCCTGATGGCATCTTTGACGGCAAGATGCAACATTACCAACTCCGTGGTGCAGTTTACCGGACAGACGAAAGTTTATGATCCTCCTTCCAGTAGCAGCAGCGGAGGCGGAGGCGGTCACTCCGGCGGCGGTGGCGGCCATTCCGGCGGTGGCGGCGGCCACAGATTTTAAGAATGCGAGAGCATGAGAGCATGAAGACAGAAAAGACAAATTCCGGACAAAAGCATCCGATCCTCTGGATCGTTTTTGGCGTAGGTCTGATCCTGTATACGATCGTGATGGGGAAGCTTTTTTACCGGCAGACCATACATGAAACATATGGCTTACAGATGTTTATGTCGGATATAGATGCCTATCTTTTGGAGATGCAGGGGCTGGACAGCGGATTTGATTTTCCTTATCCCGTTTATTTTGGGCTGGCGAAGCTGTTTATCCCGGTTTTCGGGTTGGAAGCGGCCGCAACCGCATCCCTGTCGGTCCTAAATACACTGGCTGTTGTCGTGCTCTTTTTTGAAATGTATCGTACCCTCGGCAGGGAGATCCTTGTGCCTGCAGGGGGAGAGCAGCTGACTGGCAGGAGCAGGACCCTTCGCGGGTGCCTGCTTCTGTTTGCATGTTTTGCCATGTTTTTTGTATCCATGCTGTTTGCCCCGAAAGGAGTTTACCTTCCGGGGATGGATCACAAGTACCTGGGGGTGTTTACACCGAACCCCTACCACAACCAGACCTATCTTGCGGTAAGGGCGTTCAGCATCGCTGCCATGTTTTCCTTTGTCCGGGTCATGGATGTTCATGGGAAAGCGGATAAGAGCAAACAGGATTATGCAGAGTATTTCCTGTTTTCTCTCTGGCTTCTTCTCAGTACGTTGACAAAACCCAGTTTTACCTTGGTGTTTGGGTCCATGGCCTTTGTAAGCCTGATGGTGCGATTGATCATCGGAAAGGGAAAGAACGTAAAGGATATCTTCCTTGTGGGGATCACCTTTTTACCCACCATTGCGGTGCTGCTGGTCCAGTTTGGCGGAGTTTTTGGTTCTTCTTCCCATGCCGGGGAAGACGGAGGCATCGGGTTCGGTCTTTTCACAGCGTGGAAGGTATACATGACCAATATTCCGTTGGCCATTGTGCTTGCTGCGGCATTTCCGCTGTGGATGCTGATCTTTAATTTCAAACGGCTGAAAGATCACATGTTTTACCGGTTTTCTATGGGACTCTATTTGGCGGGGCTCTTGGAGTTTGCCCTTCTGTATGAAAAGGGTGACCGGTTCATCCATTTGAATTTCAGCTGGGGGTACATGCACGGTCTGTTTTTTGCTTTCCTGGCTTCCGGTATGATGCTTGTGGAAAATACGGTGAAGAAAAAACAGCATCCTCTGATCCTGACGACGGAGTGGATTGCGTTTTTATGGCATTTGCTCTGTGGATTTATTTATTTCAGATTTATTTATTATGGTGGATTTTACTACTCATTTTTGTGATTTTGTATTAAGAAAAGCAGGATAGGTAATGGAAAGAAAAACCCGAAAAGATACACCTCGCATAGCAGCATATGTTTTATGGATGGTATATGGTATTGCCTGTACCTATCTGTATTACCGGCAGACGAAGTGGACCGGGGGCTCGGTGTTTGAGTCGGACCTTCCGGCTCATATCAAAATGGTCATCGAGGATCACTGGTATTACTCCCTGACAGCCTTTGTTTACCGGTTTTTGTACCTGTTTCCCATCCACGATCTTTTGATCGCGCTCTTTTTGGGGATCATGAGCGTATGCGCTGTGGCGTCAACAGCGGTTCTGCTCCGGTATTTTCGACTTCCGGAAGAGCTGACGGGCTTCGTCGCCCTGATCCTGAACCTGGTGATGCCCATTTACATCCCCGGGATCACGGATGGCAGGTATATCGGGATGCAGAGTGCATCCATCTGGCACAATTCCACCTATATCGTCATGAAGCCACTGGCGGTGATCTGCTTTCTT
>JAFUUM010000029.1 GCA_017477805.1 Lachnospiraceae bacterium | reverse complement strand
GTCCAGATTGTGTTCGATGACAACAACGGTGTTGCCGCCGTCTGCCAGTCTGTGGAGGATCTCTACCAGTTTATGGACCTCCGCAAAATGAAGTCCCGTGGTGGGTTCATCCAGGATGTAGATAGTCTTACCGGTGCTGCGTTTACTGAGCTCCGTTGCCAGTTTGATACGCTGTGCTTCACCGCCGGAAAGTTCCGTAGAGGGCTGTCCCAACTTAATGTAGGAGAGACCTACGTCGTTCAGGGTCTCGATCTTTCTCCGGATGGAAGGCATGTTCTCAAAGAAGGTCAGTGCCTCTTCCACCGTCATATCCAGCACATCATAGATGCTCTTGCCCTTATAGAGAACGTCCAGTGTCTCGCGATTGTAACGTTTTCCGCCGCAGACTTCGCAGGGAACGTAAACATCCGGCAGGAAATGCATCTCGATCTTGATGATACCGTCACCGCTGCAGGCTTCGCAGCGTCCTCCTTTGACGTTAAAGGAAAAACGGCCTTTGCTGTAACCCTTGGCCTTGGCATCGGGAGTTGCCGCAAAAAGATCTCTGATCAGATCAAAAACACCGGTATAAGTCGCCGGATTGGATCTGGGGGTCCGGCCGATGGGAGACTGGTCGATGTTGATGACCTTATCAAGCTGCTCCAGGCCGGTCACATCATCATGATCTCCCGCGATGCAGCGGGCTCTGTTCAGTTTCACCGCCAGATGCTTATAGAGGATCTCGTTGATCAGGGAACTCTTTCCGGAACCGGACACGCCGGTAACGCAGGTAAACACTCCGAGAGGAATGTCCACGTCAATATTCTTTAAGTTATTCTCCCGGGCACCTTTGATGGTGATCTTCCCGGTGGGTTTTCTCCGCTTTTTCGGAACGGGGATGAACTTCTTCCCGCTAAGGTACTGTCCCGTGATGGAGTTGGGATTATCGCAGATCTCCTGCGCCGTACCCTGGGCCACCACTTCTCCGCCATGGGAGCCGGCACCGGGACCGATGTCCACGATATGATCCGCCGCCCACATGGTATCTTCGTCATGCTCTACCACGATCAGAGTGTTCCCCAGGTCCCGGAGTCTCTTTAATGTTGCCAGCAGCTTATCATTATCCCTCTGATGCAGTCCGATACTGGGCTCATCCAGGATATAACACACGCCCACCAGGCCCGATCCGATCTGGGTGGCCAGGCGGATACGCTGGGCCTCGCCGCCGGAAAGAGATGCGGTGGCTCTGGACAGAGAAAGATAATCCAGGCCCACGTCAATGAGGAAGCCCACGCGGTTCCGGATCTCCTTGATGATCTGTTCACCGATGAGCAACTGTTGTTTTGTCAGCTCAAGGTTTGACACAAATTCATGGAGCTTGCGAAGAGGCATGACGGTTGTGTCATAAATGTTCTTATCCTGAATGGTAACACCCAGGGCTTCCTGCTTTAATCTTCTGCCGCCACAGAGCTTGCAGGGAGTGATGCGCATGTACTCCTCGTACTCCTGCTTTGCAGTCTCGGAGTATGTTTCCCGATAGCGCTGTTCCACGTTTTTGATCAGGCCCTCGAAAGCGATGGGGTACACCCCTTCTCCTCTCTGGCCTTTGTACCTTACTTTTACTTCTTTATCGGTGCCGTGGATGATCATGTCCTGTACATCTTCCGGAAGTTTCTCGAAAGGGGTATCCAGGCTGAACTTAAACTCTTTTGCCATGGCTTCCAAAAGAGCATGGGAAAAACTGCTGTCCTTGGAGGAGGAAACCCAGCCCATGACCTGGATAGCGCCGTCATTGATAGAAAGACTCCGGTCCGGGATCATCAGACGGTCATCAAATTCCATACGGTAGCCAAGACCGGTACATTCCGGGCAGGCACCGAAGGGGTTGTTAAAGGAAAAGCTTCTGGGCTCGATCTCGGAGATACTGATCTCGCAATCCGGGCAGGCAAAATTCTGAGAAAAGGTCAGTGGCTTGCCGTCGATGACATCCACCTCCGCCAGCCCTTCCGCCAGATTCAGGACGTTCTCCAAAGAGTCAGTGAGCCTTCTTTCAATACCCTCTTTGATCACTAGACGATCCACAACGATCTCGATGCTGTGCTTGATGTTCTTATCCAGTTTGATCTCTTCCGAAAGGTCATAGAGGTTTCCGTCCACCCGGACACGAACATAACCGCTGCGGGATGCACGCTCAAAGACTTTGGCGTGCTCACCCTTCCGGCCCCGGACCACGGGAGCAAGGAGCTGGATCTTCGTTCCGGGTTTCAGACCCATGATGTAATCCACCATCTCATCCACGGTGGTCTTGTGGATCTCACGGCCGCACTTGGGACAGTGAGGGATACCGATCCGGGCATAGAGAAGACGGAAATAGTCGTAGATCTCCGTTACCGTGCCCACAGTGGAACGGGGATTTCGGTTGGTAGATTTCTGATCGATGGAGATGGCGGGGGACAGGCCCTCGATGCTCTCCACGTTGGGTTTTTCCATCTGGCCCAGGAACATCCTCGCGTAGGAGGACAGGGATTCCATGTACCGTCTCTGGCCTTCCGCATAGATGGTATCGAAAGCCAGAGAAGATTTGCCGGATCCTGACAGTCCTGTCAGAACCACAAATTCATTTCTGGGAATATCCACACTCAGGTTCTTCAGATTGTGCTCTTTCGATCCACGGATGCGGATGCAGTCCCTGGGCTGGATCTTTACGGGTTGCTCCACTGTTTCTTTCTTCTCTTTTTTCATACACTTAACCTACTTCTGAAGACGCATCTGTCTTCGTTTCTGTTATTACGTGTGAACGTTCTTTCGTCCGACTGGTCGGGCACTTAGTGAGCAGATCAGGAGCCGTTCTGACACGAGGGCTGTCTGAGCGAAGCGAGTTCCCGAGTGGAAGAACGCTTGGCGTAAGGCCTGCGAACTTAGTTCAGAGACCTCGGAGGATCGAAAGAACTGTTCACACGGAGGATATCCTGAATCATCACAGATGCGACTTTAATTCCAGCATCTGGTCACGCAGCGTTGCAGCCAGTTCGAAGTTGAGCTCCGTTGCCGCCTTCTTCATGCGCTTTTCCGTCTCGGCAATGAGTTTCTCCAGTTCCTTTTTGGACATGGACTCGGGATCCTTGGAGAATGCCACTTCCTCTTTTGCGATCTCCTTGGAGATACTGATGAGATCCCGCACTGCTTTCTTGATGGTCTGGGGCGTGATGCCGTTGGCCTCGTTATAAGCCTGCTGGATCTTCCGGCGTCTTTCCGTCTCTTCGATGGCGGCCTTCATGGAGTCCGTCATGGTGTCTGCATACATAATGACACGTCCGTCAGCATTTCGTGCCGCACGGCCGATGGTCTGTACCAGGGAAGTTTCCGAACGAAGGAAGCCTTCCTTATCCGCATCCAGGATAGCCACCAGAGCGATCTCCGGGATATCCAGACCTTCTCTTAAGAGGTTGATACCAACGAGGACATCGAACTCATCCAATCTCATCTGCCGGATGATCTGGGCCCGCTCCAGGGTATCGATATCGGAATGGAGATACTTTACCCGGATGCCTACATCCGCCATATAATCCGTAAGATCCTCTGCCATATGTTTTGTGAGGGTTGTGATCAACACCTTATGCCCGGCTTTCACCGTGGCCCGGACTTCTCCGATGAGATCATCGATCTGGCCTTCCACGGGTTTTACCGTCACCTCGGGATCAAGGAGTCCTGTAGGGCGGATGATCTGCTCTGTCCGGAGGAGTTCGTGCTCTGCCTCGTACTTGGAGGGCGTTGCGGAAACAAAGAGCATCTGATCGATGCGTTCCTCAAATTCTCCGAAGTTCAAGGGTCTGTTATCCAATGCAGAGGGCAGGCGGAAGCCGTAATCCACCAGGGTCGTCTTTCTCGATCTGTCTCCCGCATACATGGCTCCGATCTGGGGGATGGTCATGTGGGACTCATCCACGATGATCAAAAAATCCCCTTTGAAATAATCCATCAGCGTAAAGGGGGCCGTCCCCGGTGGCAGGTTATTCAAGTGCCTTGAGTAGTTCTCGATGCCGGAGCAAAAGCCCGTTTCCCGCAGCATCTCCACATCAAAACCGGTACGCTCGGAAATCCGCTGGGCCTCTAAGAGCTTATCTTCTCCCTTAAAGAACTGCACCCGTTCCTTGCACTCTGCCTCGATGGCTTCACAGGCGCGGGTGATGCTCTCCTGCTTCACAACGTAGTGAGAAGCAGGGAAGATCATGATATGCTGCAGTTCCCTGTGGGGCGTTCCCGTCAGGGCATCTACTTCCATGATGCGGTCAATCTCGTCTCCGAAGAATTCCACCCGGATCAGATAATCGCCACCCTGGGCGGGACAGATCTCCACCGTATCTCCCCGGACCCGGAAGGTACCGCGTTCCACATCCATATCATTACGTTTATACTGGATCGCCACCAGTTCCCGCAGCACATCATCCCGGTCCTTTTGCATTCCCGGCCGCAGGGAAACAGTGAGTTCCATATACTCGTCGGGACTTCCCAGACCGTAGATACAGGATACGGAAGCCACCACAATAACATCCTTCCGCTCTGTCAAAGATGCGGTCGCGGAAAGGCGGAGTTTGTCGATCTCATCATTGATGGAGGAGTCTTTTGCAATATAGGTGTCCGTCTGGGGCACATAGGCCTCGGGCTGGTAATAATCGTAGTAAGATACGAAATACTCCACCGCATTCTCCGGGAAGAATTCTTTCATTTCCCCGTAGAGCTGCCCTGCCAGCGTCTTGTTATGGCTGATGATCAGGGTAGGCTTATTAAGGGCCGCAATGACATTAGCCATGGTAAAGGTCTTACCGGAACCGGTGACACCAAGCAGAGTCTGAAACTGATTGCCGGCCTTAAAACCATCCACCAGGTCCTTGATGGCCTGGGGCTGGTCGCCGGTGGGTTGATATTCCGAGTGAAGTTTGAATTCCATCTTTTCAGGGATCCTCCACGTTGCTGCACAAAAAGAACGATACATCGCAAGTGTACCATTCTTTTACTTTAATGTCTATGAAATTCAGAACATTTGTTCGCGTATATCTGTGGTAAAATTCGGACAGGACAGACTTTTACAGAAGTCTCCGAACCCGAAAGGAAAAGCCTCATGGCAATGAAAATGGAAAAGGCCGCATTCCCCGGCCTCCTGCTTTTGTTAACCGTATTTTATCTTCTCCTGTTCCATGTAAAATCCGGCTATTACGTGGATGAATTATGGACTTACGGACTCTCTAACAGTTATTATCAGCCCTTTTTGTATGAATCCGACGGCTACCTTGGTGCGTGGCACGGTCCGGAGTTTTTCCTGGATTATCTTGCCACAAATGATGCCTCCCGGTTTTCATTTGATTCCGTTTGGTATAACCAGGCAGCGGATGTGCATCCCCCTCTTTATTATTCATTGTTGCATCTGCTCTCTTCCCTGTTTCCGGGAGTATTCAGCAAGTGGTTTGCTCTTCTTTTGAATCTCTTGTTTTTCCTAGGGACCGAGGTGATCTTATACCGGTTCGGGCGGGAACTGTTTCCGGAAATCCGCTTTTTTCCTTATGTCCCCATGATCCTCTACGGTTTTGGCGCCGCCGGGATCTCCACAACCCTTTACATCCGGATGTATGCAGCCCTGACCTTTTTCGGGGTGAGCCTTCTGTACGTTGCCTATACCGGTCTGATCAAAAAGGAAGCGCGGAAAAAGAGCGGAAAGTTTCGGACCGCCCTTCTTATCTTGATGATCACCGCCCTGGGGCAGCTGACCCAGACCACCTTCGTCATCTACGCCTTTTTTGTCCTGGGAAGTTCCTGTGTGTACCTGCTGTTCCGGAAGGACTATAAGCAGATCCTCCTTTGTGTACTCTCCTCCTGCGGCGGGCTTCTCCTTGCAGTCCTCTGTTTTCCCGCCATGCTTCATCAGATCTTTGGAGGCGTCGGCGCCGACGTGGATGCGGTAGCCCTCCGAAGCCAGGGACTCACCGCCTGCCTGAAGCACCTCGGCCTCTACTACGAAGCCGTGTTCCGAAACCTGTTTGCAGACGGCTGCCCGGCGCAGATCCTCTATCCCGTGACCATCCTGTTTTTGGGCATCGCCATTTGGGTAACTGCCCTATGCCTGCATAAAAAAACACTGAACAGTTCCGCCATCCTTTTGGATCTCACGGTCCTGCTCAGTGCATTCTGCTATTTTGTCATTGTGGCCATGCTGAATTCCGGCATCGCCGAGCGGTATATGTACATGATCTATCCGCTGCTCATCCTGTATCCGGCTCAGATCCTCTATCGGATCTTCCTGCTCTGTTCCACCGGGAAAAAGCCCTGCCCGGAATACATCGTATTTCTTGGGATCCTTTTGATCACCGTTTTTGCCGGATGCCTCCAGGCTTCCCGGCTGAAAGATGAGATCGTCGTTGACGGCTATACCGAAGCGAAAGCCCGGCTGCAGTCGGAATTTCCGGATGTAAAAGCCGTGTTCATCGAGTCCACGCCTCATCTTGTGATTGAAGATACCGAACTGTTATCCCTCCACGGGGAAACCTTTACAACCCGGGCGGATGCCCTGACGGATCCTGAAGTCCTGGGAACGGTACTATCCGACCTGAAGGGAGATCGGCGTTTGCTGGTCTACAGCAGCACACCCCTGGAAGAAAACCTGAAGGCCTATGTAATGACCTTTGTCGGTGCCGGAAGTGAGGAACTGATCTATCACGGCGAGCATACCTATCTCTATCTTTTCTCTGCGCCCT
>JAFUUM010000419.1 GCA_017477805.1 Lachnospiraceae bacterium | reverse complement strand
CGTGCTGGCCCAGTGCGGGACCAACCGGGGGAGCCGGTGTTGCTTTGCCGGCAGGGATCTGTAACTTGATGTATCCTTCTACTTTCTTTGCCATATGGCACCTCCTTAAGACAACTGTAAAACAGTTGAATTGTGGTAAGGCGCTCTTGCCTCGATCACTCGGGCTCGAGCTCCCACTTGTCCGTCCGAAGCAGCAAGCCGCTCCGTACGAACGATGTTACATATATAAAACCCATAAGGGCTTTATAACAAATTAGTTCATTCTCCGTACTTCGGAGAAACCGATCTCAACAGGAGTCTCTCTACCGAACATCTCCACGTTGATGGTAACGGTCTGCTTGCCCATATCAATTCTCTGAGCGATACCAACCGTATCTTTCCAAGCGCCTGCAACAACGATGATGGTGCTGCCTTCCTCGAAGTCGATGGAAACAGGTGCGCCGTCTTTTCTGGCGGGCATGATGCCAAGAGGTCTCATTTCGGCCTCCGTCAGAGGAACGGGCTTACTTCCGGGGCCCACAAAACCGGTCACCCCTCTGGTATTACGAACCACATACCAGGTATCATCGTTCATTACCATGTTCACCAGCACATAACCGGGGAACATCTTTTTCTGTGTTGTCTTGCGAACGCCATTCTTTACTTCCACCACATCGGACATAGGAACCCGTACTTCCAGGATCTGGTCGTCCAGGTGGCGATTCTTAATGGTCATTTCCAGGTTCTTTCGAACCTTATCTTCATAGCCTGAATAGGTATGAGCCACATACCAGCCGGGAGTTGTTGTCACTTCCTGCTTGGATACGCTTTCCTCCATAGCCTTTGCCAGAGCACTCTCGCCCTCAGCAGGACCTTCGGGGGTCATATCTTCCAGAACATCTTTGATCTCTTCCGCCATTTTATCCTCCGGTTTCGATTGATAGATGGTTATTTTACAAGGAAGTCAACTCCATACTGTACAGCGAAGTCGATGACGGCAATGAAGGCGCCGGTAAAAAGACAGATCAGAGCTACCGCAACCGTCTGTCTGGTCAGAGACTTCTGATCAGGCCAAGTGATCTTATGGAACTCGCCCTTTACGCCATCAAAGAATTTGATCTTCTCTTCGTTATTATTATCTGCCATTATAACTCCTTCCGGGGAATGTCCCCGCAGTAAACCGCCGATATCGTCGATCGCAGATTACTTTGTCTCCTTGTGCAGAGTGTGCTTTCTGCAGAAAGGACAATACTTCTTGATCTCCATTCTGTCAGGCATGGTCTTCTTATCTTTAGTAGTGTTGTAGTTACGCTGCTTGCACTCGGTGCATGCCAGTGTGATTCTTGTACGCATTCGATTCACCTCCGAATCTGGAACCTTTTATTGAAAATACTGATTTTGAGCATAAAAAAAAGAGATAATGCTCACTCGTTTTGCTATGATAGCACATCCCCTCTTACATCGTCAAGAGTTTTTTCTTTTTTAATAATTGAAACGTTGCATTTGACATTATAATATGATAGTATAAATACATAAAAGTGGCTTTTTCTACCCACTTCGGTATCTCTACTTATTATAATAGGCTGTAAAGGATATACAGTCAATACCGAAGTTGATGTGATCGCTCTTTACGGTAAACTGCGACGCATCTGCATCACGGAAGAAAGGAGGGGAGAAAATGGCTTATACGACAGTTCATAATAATGTCTATAATTATTATCTGAGCACGTACGGCTCTAAGGAAGTATCCAAGCGCGATGTCACTGCGCACAAAAAGAGCGAGCTGCGTGATCTTTATAATTCCATGCTCAAACTGAATAAAGAATCCCCTCTGTACCTGATTCCGAATGCGAAACAGGCTGTTCAGTCTGCGATCGGGTTCAAAGAGATGGCCAGAAGCCTTCGGGATGATATCGCATCCCTGGGCGGACTGAACCAGAACGAACTTCTGAATCAGAAATCCGCTTTCTCTACGGATCAGAGTGTAGCAACTGCTACTTATATAGGAGAGAACCCCTCCGAAGCTTCCACTCTTTCACTGGAAGTCCGGAACCTGGCAACTCCTCAGACGAACCTGGGTGAATTCTTAAACAGTGACGCAGCGGTAGGTCTTCCCGAGAACACCTACTCCTTCGATATCAATATCAGAGGCCTGAATTACGAGTTCCAGTTCAATATCCACAAGGGCGAGACCAATAAGGACGTCCAGAGCAGACTGTCCCGTCTGATCAACCACTCGGGTATCGGACTTACCTCAAAACTCATCGAAGGCGACGGAATGCACTCCGCCCTTCAGATCTCTTCCGAAGCCACCGGTCTTCCGGAACACGGTTCCTACTTATTTAATATCACCGATAATGCCACTTCAAAGGCAGCCGGCGCCGTGGATTACTTCGGACTGAACTATACGGCAGTGGAACCCGTGGATGCCATCGTCCGGATCAACGGCGAAGCATACAGCTCCAACACCAACGAAGTTGTCTTCGACGACTTCGAGATCAACTTAAACGGCATCAGTCCCGAAGACGGACAGCCCACCACCATCGGATTAAAGAACGACTTCGAGTCCTTAACGGATAACATGAAGCAGCTCTTTGGAAGCTATAATGCCTTTATCAAGGCCGCTTCCGAGTATCAGGCAGCCGATGCCGGCGAGTCCCGCTTCAACAGCGGCCGCTTCCAGGGTGAACTGGCAGGCATTACCGCCATGTTCCAGGATGAACTGAACAATATCGGCGTGAAGGTCGAAGAAGACGGCACCATCTCCATGGATGAGAACGCCATTGAAGAAAGCGCCGAAGATGCTTCCGCACAGGAACGCTTCCAGGTTGTTAAAGACTTTGCGAAACAGCTGGTTCGCAAGACGGATCAGATCTCTCTTGATCCCATGCAGTACACCACCAAGAAGATCGTTGCCTACAAAAACCCCGGCCATAACTTCACCAGTCCTTATGTCACCAGTAACTATTCGGGGATGCTCTTCAGTTACAGGTGCTGATCAAATCCGAATAAAGAATACCTTATAAATAAGAAGAAGTCCGCCAAACTCTTCCCAAGTACGGGATCAGTCTGCGGACTTCTTTTTATGCAATAAATTACAGTTCTTCTTTTACCATATCCAGGGCAGCCCGGATGGTCTTATCCATGTCAAAGTACTTATACTGCCCAAGTCTTCCGCCAAACAACACGTTCTTTTCCGCTTTTGCCAGCTCCGCGTATTTTGCGTAGAGCGCATTATTGGCATCGTTATTTACGGGATAGTAGGGCTCATCTCCAACTTTCCACTCTGCGGGATATTCCCTTGTGATCACGGTACCTCTCTCCCCTTCTTTCTGAGCACCGAACTCAAAATGCTTGTGTTCGATGATACGGGTGTAGGGGATCTGACGCTCGGTGTAGTTTACCACGGCGTTGCCCTGGTAATTGTCCACATCTGGAAGTTCTTCCGTCTCAAACCGCAGGGACCGGTACTCCAGGGGACCAAGCTGCTGTTTGAAATAGGTATCGATCATACCGGTGTAAAGCACCTTATCCCAGGAGATCACCTCTTTTGCTGGGCTGTTGATGAATTCCTCGTAATCCGTATTCAGCTTTACGGGGGTTCCCTCTAACAGCTTTTCAATGATCCGGGTGTAACCACCCTTGGGGATCCCCTGATAAGGATCGTTGAAATAGTTATTGTCATAAACGAAACGCAGCGGCAGACGCTTGATGATAAAGGCCGGCAGGTCCTTGCAGTCTCTGCCCCACTGTTTTTCCGTATATCCCTTGATCAGTTTTTCGTAAACATCCCGGCCCACCAGGGAAAGAGCCTGCTCTTCCAGGTTTTTGGGCTCTGTGATGTTCAGTTCCGCGATCTGTTTTCTGATCTGCTCCTTCGCCTCTGCGGGAGTTTTGATCCCCCACATCTTACTGAAGGTATTCATATTGAAGGGAAGGTTATAGAGCTCGTCCTTGTAGACCGCCACGGGACAGTTGATGTAATGATTGAACTCCGCAAACCGGCGGATGTAATCCCAAACCTCCCGATCCGACGTATGGAAAATATGAGCGCCATACTGATGGACCTGGATACCCAGCTGCTCTTTTGTATAGATATTTCCTGCTATGTGGTCTCTTTTCTCGATCACATAGCACTTCTTTCCTTTTTTCTTCATCTCGTAGGCAAAAACCGCGCCGAAGAGGCCAGCGCCCACGATGAGATAATCATATCTTTCCATGTGAAATCCTCCAAATAATGAAAACACCAAAACAAATGATACAACACGAAAGGAAGGTAATGCAAATGGCCAATGAACTTGTTGCAAAATTAAAGAATTTCCCCAAACACATCCCGCTCCCCAAAATCGAACTGTCTGAGGAGCGGAAAAAGACGTTATGGATCTGGATCGTAGTCCTCATCCTCGGAGGCGCTATTATAGGGGCAGACGTGCTCTTGTTCCACTCTGCTTCCCAGACTGCGGAT
>JAFUUM010000418.1 GCA_017477805.1 Lachnospiraceae bacterium | reverse complement strand
TTGGAACCGCTAAAGAAAACCACGGATTTCGTTATACCCAAATGTATGGAAATGCCCGGATGAGGATGAAAGTCGGGCTTACTTTTGCGTGTATGAATTTAAAGAAATTGGCAAGAATGAAATACAAAACAGGGTACTACACGAACCATTTCTGCGCTTTTCTTATGCTGATCTTGCATAATAGCGTAGAACGAAGAAAACCGGCTTGGTGCTAAACACCAAAACCGGTTTGTCTTCAGTCTGAAGCTGCGGAGAAAGAAATTCTCCGCAGCTTTTGTTATATGTCTCACTCCCAAAACAACTCGTCCAATGTCTTATCCAGCGCTTTGCAAATGGCGATGCAAAGGTTGATGGTGGGATTGTAATCCCCTTTTTCGATGGCACTGATGGTCTGTCTCGATACTCCGCAGAGGACTGCAAGCTGATCCTGAGACAGGTCTTTGGCTGCACGGGCAGATTTTAATCTCAGATTCTTCATGTCTTATTCCTCCTCTTCTGCATCGTTTTTCTTAACGATTTTCTTGATCACTGCCGCGATACCGATGATCGCAAGCCAAACCAGGACCATGATGTTCATGATGGGTACGGAGTTCAGCCCGGCGTTGCCGAGGAAGCCGTTCTTAACAGCCATCACAACAGGGAGGATGTTCAGGAGAACAGCGATGACGATGATCACGGTGTAACGCTTGCGGTTGTTGTTCATGCCCCAGTATGCATCGTTCCAGATGGTGTAGATGCCAAGGAACAGAAGTCCGAAGAGCATTGCGCCCAGATGCAGCAGATAATCCGCAAAGGGGAATGTGATCTCCAGAGCACGGGCACACATCAGAGCCAATTCAGCAACGATCAGTGCGTAAAAAGAATATTTGTAGCCGCGGTTACGAATTGCTTCCTGACGTTCGTCATATTCGCTCTTGATCTTTTTGTTTGTGTTGGCGATCTTAAAAAGGATCACACAGATGATCAGTCCAACCATAAGTCCAATGGGAAATCCAATAAATGCCTTATTCATATCTCTTACCTCCTCGCTTGTAGCGTCTCTTGATGATCTTATACTACATCGCCCGTGGAATAATGTCAAGTATATTTTACAAAAATAATTTCAAGATAGCGAAAAGCATTTGAGAATGGCTTAATGACTTACCTGGTATTCCTTGGGTGACATCCCGTATTCTTTCTTAAAAGATTTGTAGAAGGCAGAGTAGTCCCGGAATCCGAAACGTTCATAGGCATGGGTAATGCTTTCCCCGCCGGCGATGGCATTCCGGCATTCGGCCAGACGTTTTTTGATGATGTACTGATGAAGGGAGATCCCCAGAGTGTCTTTAAATAAGTGGGCAACATAGTATTTGCTCACAAAGAACTTCCCGGCGATATCCTCTAAAGACAGGGTCTCTTCCAGGTTTCCCTCAATATATAAAAGAATGTTCTGGAACAGCGAGACTTCGTCGCTGTCGTTTTGTTTATGCTCCTCATCGTAGATCACCCGGTTGATGGTGAGGATGAGGTCGCAGAGGCAGACGTGTCTTGCGGTATCACTGCCGTAGCGGTCTGAGGAGATCTCTTCCAATAAGCGCAGAAACCGGGATTCCACCTGGTGATAATCCGCTGGGGAGAGATGGTGGATGTACTGATGGAAAGCTTCCGCCTTCTGGAACAGGTACATGTAATCCACGGACTCGCTCATGAGATCGGCGCAGCATTCCCTGCTGATCCAGAAGACAAAGCGGCGGTAGGTCTTTTCGGAATCTTCCATGATGCCGTGGTGGTCGATGCCCGGCGGGACCAGCATGAGGTCACCGGGAACCAGCTTCTGACGGATAGGGCTCTGGCCGGCAGCAGGCAGGATCTCCATAGTGATGTCTCCCTCAACAAAGAGGTAACACTCGTAGTAATCGTGGGAATGGGGCTTCAAGGTCTTGAAATTCCGGTCAGAGTAGAAAAAGACTTCGAAGTCCGAGGAGAGCATATATTGTCTTGTATTAAAGGAAGAGCGCAGTCTGTTTTTCATAAGAAAAGCATACAGCAACTTTTGCAATGTGTGCAACAACTATTTCCATTCAAATCGGAGGGGGAAAACCGTATCGTAATATCAGATAAGAAATGTGATCCATTTACGATAAACATATTACGGAGGGAAATCTTTATGGAAATGACACTTCGCTGGTACGGCACAAACTATGACACGGTTAAACTTTGGCAGATCAGACAGATCCCCGGAGTACACGGTGTCATCACCACCCTGTACAACAAGCAGGCCGGTGAGCTTTGGGAGCAGGATGAGATCAAAGCTCTGAAAAAGGAAGTCGAAGCAGAAGGCTTAAAGATCGCAGGTATCGAGTCCGTGAACGTCTCCGATGCCATCAAGGCCGCAACTCCCGACAGAGACAAGCACATCGACAACTACATCAAGACTCTGGAAAACCTGGGTAAAGAAGACATCCATATGGTATGCTACAACTTCATGCCAGTTTTTGACTGGACCAGAACGGAACTTGCAAGAAAGAGACCCGACGGTTCCACCGTACTTGCCTACACAAAGGAAGCAGTGGATGCCATCGTTCCCGAGAAGATGTTTGAGTCCATCTCCGGCGAGATGAACGGCACGGTAATGCCCGGCTGGGAACCTGAGAGAATGGCTCATGTCAAAGAACTCTTCGAACTTTACAAGGGCATCGATGAGGACAAGCTCTTCGAGAATATCGTTTATTTCCTGAAAGCCATCATGCCTGTCTGCGATCAGTATGACATTAAGATGGCCATCCATCCCGACGATCCCGCATGGTCCGTATTCGGTCTGCCCAGGATCATCAACAACGAAAAGAACATCCTGAAGCTGATGAAGGCAGTGGACAACGTACACAACGGCGTTACCTTCTGCTCCGGTTCCTACGGCACCAGCCTGGAGAACGACCTTCCTCACATGATCAGAGCACTGGAAGGCAGGATCCACTTTGCGCACGTACGTAACCTGAAATTCATTTCTCCCACCAACTTCGAGGAGGCTGCTCACCTTTCTTCCGACGGTACCTTCGATATGTACGAGATCGTGAAGGCTCTTTATGAGACCGGCTTTGACGGACCCATCCGTCCCGACCACGGAAGAATGATCTGGGGTGAAGTTGCAATGCCCGGCTACGGTCTGTACGACAGAGCCCTTGGCGCAACCTACATCAACGGTCTGTGGGAAGCCATCGAGAAATCACATCAGCGCGGAGTTTAAGCCGCAGGAGGAGAAGATCATGAAACTGAACGCAAGCAGTGTTTATTCGGATCCCGCTTGGAAAGAAAAAGGATATTTCATCCCGTCCTATGACAGGGAGAAGATGATCAAAGAAACAAAAGAAGCACCCCAGTGGGTACACTTTGGCGCAGGCAACATCTTCCGTGCATTCCAGGCAAACCTTTCTCAGCGCATGCTGGAAGAAGGCCTTAATACCAAGGGCATCACCGTTGTGGAAGGTTATGACTACGATATCATCAACCAGATGTACAGACCTCATGACGATCTGTCTCTTCTGGTAACCTTAAAGGCTGACGGCTCCGTAGAGAAATCCGTCATCGCCAGCATCGCAGAGTCCTGCATCCTGGATTCCGCAAATGTAGCGGAGTATTCCCGCTTAAAAGAGATCTTTGCCGCAGACTCCCTGCAGATGGCAACCTTTACCATCACCGAAAAGGGCTACAGCCTGGTAAACGGAGCAGGAGAGATCCTTCCCCAGGTGAAGGAAGACCTTGAAAAAGGTCCGGAAGCTCCCGGCAGCTACATCGGTAAGGTGGCATCCCTGCTGTATGCAAGATATAAAGCAGGCGAGAAGAAGATCGCCATGGTCAGCACCGACAACTGTTCTCACAACGGCGATAAACTCTATGCGGCCATGCATGAATTTGCAAAGGTATGGAGCGAGAACGGTAAAGCAGAAGCAGGCTTCCTTTCCTATATCGAAGATGAGACCAAGGTAAGCTTCCCCTGGTCCATGATCGACAAGATCACCCCCAGACCCGATGCATCCGTGGAAGAAATCTTGAAAAAAGACGGCATCGAGGAACTGGAGCCCGTGGTAACTCCCATGAAGACCTGGGTAGCTCCCTTTGTCAATGCGGAAGAGAGCGAGTACCTCGTTATCGAAGACAAGTTCCCTAACGGACGTCCCGCGCTGGAAAAGGTTGGCGTGATCTTTACCGAAAAGGAGACCGTAGATAAGGTAGAGCGAATGAAGGTTTGCACCTGTCTGAACCCCCTGCACACCGCCCTTGCGGTATACGGCTGCATCCTTGGCTATACCAAGATCTCGGATGAGATGAAGGATGAGGATCTTGTAAAACTGGTGAAGACCATCGGTTACGTGGAAGGACTTCCCGTGGTTACGGATCCCGGCGTCATCAAACCCCAGGAGTTCATCGATACCGTAGTAAACGTACGTATCCCCAACGTGTTTATGCCCGATACCCCTCAGCGTATTGCCTGCGATACCTCCCAGAAACTGCCCATTCGTTTCGGTGAGACCGTAAAGGCTTATGCTGCTTCCGATACTCTGAAAGTGTCCGACTTAAAGTGCATTCCTTTCGTTTATGCAGGCTGGCTGCGTTACCTCATGGGCGTGGATGATGAAGGTAAGGCTTTTGAGCCCAGCCCCGATCCCATGCTGGGTAAGTGCCAGGAATTTGTGAAGGATATCAAACTCGGGGAAGAGATCACGGCTGATGCGCTGAAAGAAAAGGTGCTGCCGCTGTTGAAGGATGAGACCATCTTCGGTGTCGATCTCGAAAAAACAGGTCTCTCCGACCTGGTGATCAGCTACTTTGCAAAACTGATCAAAAAACCCGGTGCCATCAGAGAGACCCTTCACGAATTGGTATAAGGTTGTAAAAGTTATTTCTTGAGGAAACGCATTGCATTGTTTTCTTTGGAAGTATTTCCCACATAGGTGCCGGCGCGCTTGGCAGCTTCCTCCTTTGGCATCGCTTTTTCGATGGCCTCACTGTCAAGACTGCGTCCACCCGTGGGAATGGGCTCGAGCCGTCCCTGAGCGATGAGGTCACGTACCTTGCCGATGGGGATCTTCAGAGCCCGGCTGATGACGGGCGCGGAAGTGGGACCGTGTTCTTCCAGATACTGGTCGATGCGGCCAAAGTCGTCGAGTTCGATGTTTTTGCAATCCTGACATTCATAGGAGCCCCGGCCCCGATAGGTTACGGATCCGCCACAGACACTGCAGCGTGTGGGCTCCCCCATGGACATAAATACTTTTCGTCTGTCGTCGCGTTTTTCGTCTGCCATATCATTCACCCAAAAGGATTATTATTGGTTGACTGGTTGTAAATAGTATAGCATAAAAAGGACCGCCTTTCGGAAGAAATATCCGGAAGGCGGTGTTTTTCGTTTACATACGTTTTTTTGTGCTTTACAATGTGGATAATCAGTGAAAATGGGGAGTAAAAAGAGGAAAACAGGAGAAGAGGAAGATGAAAATTGTACCAAGTCTGGAAGTCGTAAAGAAATACGCCGCATCCGGCGATTACGACATCATGCCCATCAGTTGTACGGAACTGTCGGATTTTATCACGCCCATTGAGGCAATGCGGAAGCTGAAGAAGGTTTCCGACCATTGCTACATGCTGGAGTCCGCGCAGGCCAACGAGACCTGGGGCCGTTATACCTTTATGGGATACGACCCGAAGCTGGAGATCACCTGCATCAACGGGCACTTAAAAGCCGGAGAGGAACAGTTAGAGACTCAGGATCCCTCCGCCTACATCCGAAAGGTCATGGCAACCCACAGAAGCCCCCGCATCAGCGAACTGCCCACCTTTACCGGCGGTCTTGTGGGGTACTTTTCCTATGATTATCTTGGCTACAGCGAGCCCAGTGTCCGGGTGGAGACCGAGGATATCGATAAGTTCAAAGACGTGGATATCATGCTCTTTGACAAGGTCATCGCCTTTGATAACGTGTGCCAGAAGATCTATCTCATGGTAAACATCAAACTGGATGATCCGGAGGCAAATTACGAGGCGGCAAAGGTGGAGCTTAGGAAGATCCGGGATCTTCTCGTAAAGGGAGAAAAGGCCGTTGAACAAAAGGGCCGGATCCTTGGGGAGATGAAGCCGGTGTTTGAGCGGAATGCCTATATGGAAATGGTGGAGAAGGCAAAGCATCACATCAAGGAAGGAGATATCTTCCAGATCGTGCTGTCCAACTGCCTGAGTGCGGATTACGAAGGATCCCTGTTTGATACCTATAGACAGCTTCGGACCATCAATCCCTCCCCCTATATGTTCTATTTCTCCGGAACGGATGTGGAACTGGCGGGAGCATCCCCGGAGACCCTGGTAAAACTGGAAGACGGAGTACTTCATACCTTCCCTCTGGCGGGAACCCGGAAGAGAGGTGCCACCCCCGAGGAAGACGAAGCCCTGGAAAAAGAACTGCTGGCAGATGAAAAGGAACTGGCGGAGCACAACATGCTGGTGGATCTTGGCCGGAACGATCTCGGAAAGATCAGTGAGTTCGGGTCCGTGGAAGTTGAAAAACTTCATTCCATCGAGCGGTTCTCCCATGTCATGCACATCGGCTCCACGGTAAGAGGCCAGATCCGGAAGGATAAGGATGCGCTGGATGCCATTGAAGCTGTCCTTCCTGCGGGAACTCTTTCGGGCGCACCCAAGATCAGAGCCTGCCAGCTCATCGGAGAACTGGAGAACAACAAGAGAGGCGTATACGGCGGAGCCGTAGGCTATATTGATTTTACCGGAAATATGGATACCTGTATCGCGATCCGTCTGGTGTATAAAAAGAACGGAAAAGTCTTTGTCAGGAGCGGAGCCGGCATCGTCGCGGATTCCAATCCCGCAAAAGAATTTGAAGAGTGTATCAACAAGGCAAAGGCATCTGTGAAAGCATTGGAGGCAGCGATAGAGAATGACATTACTGATTGATAACTACGATAGTTTTTCTTATAACCTGTATCAGCTGCTGGGAGAGATCAGCCCTGATATCAAGGTGATCCGCAATAATGAATTAACGGTGGAAGAGATCCGGGATCTTAAACCTGACAGAATCGTCATTTCTCCGGGCCCCGGCAGGCCGGAGAATGCCGGCGTCATCGTGGACGTCGTAAAACAGCTGGCGGGGGAGATCCCCATTCTGGGAGTCTGCCTTGGCCATCAGGCCATCTGTATGGCTTTCGGCGGCGTCATCACCTACGCAAAAGAGTTGATGCACGGCAAACAGTCCGAGGTCACTTTTGACGGGGACTGTGAACTGTTCCGGGGACTTCCGAAAACGGGAATGGTGGCAAGATACCATTCGCTGGCGCTTGACCCCGGGACAAAACCGGAGTGTCTTGCGGTAACGGCAGAGACCACCGACGGGGAAGTCATGGCGGTACAGCATAAAGAATATCCGGTTTACGGATTGCAGTTCCATCCGGAGTCCATCATGACACCGGAAGGAAAGCAGATGCTCCGGAATTTTATCGGGGCTTAGTGTGTAAAGAAACGCAGAGTCTGAAGGACGAGCAAGGGGGAAGAATATGAAAAAAACAGGGAAGAAAGTCTTGGCCATCATCCTGAGTGCGGCAACGGTTTTAAGCGGCTGCGGATTAAACGATCTGCAGGAAGCTTATGAACAGTTGCAGTCCGCGTACGAAGAGTATAAGGAGCAGGCGGAAGAGAGCAAGGAGTCTGAAAAAGACAAGGATAAGGATCAGGAAAAAGATAAGGATCAGAACGGGACCGAGGCAACGGGGCTTGCTGTGGCAACGTCTACCGGTGGGGAAGAGGAGATCTTTTATGATCCGGATCTTGTGCCCTGCGTGCCTTCCTACCGTGTGGAAAAAGACCTGGCAAACGTGACCATTCCTGCTTATTATAACTACATGTTCGGGCTGGACGAATATAACGCCTCCGAACCGTATTATCAGAATCTGAGAGCAAAACTGGAAGAGCAGTGCTTTGTTGTTACCCCGGGAGGAAATGACGAGTTCTTCGATGTGTACGAGGATAACCGATATGATATGTTCCCCAGTTTTGTTACCGTGGACTCGCTGATGCACACCTATCATCTGTATTTTTCTTATCTGATGAAGAATACGGAGAAGACTTATCTGGCAGAGAACTTAAAGACGCTCAGTAACGCCATGCTAAGCGAAGCGGAAGCGCAGTATGAGGCATGCAAGGGAACGGACTGGGAGATGGCTGCGACAACAAACCTGGCATTCTTCCATGTGGGAACAAGGCTTCTGGATCCCTCCACTCCGGCGCTGCGCTATGGAGTAGCCCAAAGTATGTCGGATATGGAGTACAACCGGATCCTGGATGCCAAGGGGATCGATACCTGTCAGCTGTCGGGCCTTTACGAGGATTACACCCAGTACGTGCCCAGAGGATACTACGAGGGGGATGAGGAACTGGAGAGGTACTTCCGCGCCATGATGTGGTACGGCCGGATCCCCTTTGCCCTGGATGATCCCACCCTCGTGAAAAGTGCCGTTCTGATGACGGCTGCCATTGA
>JAFUUM010000417.1 GCA_017477805.1 Lachnospiraceae bacterium | reverse complement strand
AGAAACTGGCAAGAATGAAGGTAAAAACAGGCTGGTACAAGAGTCTTTCCTGCACCTTTCTTATGCTGCTCTTGCATAACGGCGCAGAACAAAGAAAACCGGTTTTGGATTGAATACCAAAACCGGTTTGTCTCCAGTCTGCAGGGAGAAAAAAGAATATAGATTCTTTTTTCTCCCTAATACAATCAGGTCAAAATGTCCTTACGAACTCCTGTACCAGTCTTGCACAGTGTTCTGCCGCCTTCTTTTCGAAGGTGGGATAATCCATATGAGAGGAATTGTCCGCCTTGTCCGAGATCGCCCGAAGGATCAGGAAGGGCAAACCGTTGAGCCAGGCCGCCTGGGCGATGGAAGCTCCCTCCATCTCAGCACAGTCTCCGTGGAACTCGGAAACAAGGCGGTCCTTTAACTCCGCGCTGTTTACGAAAATGTCACCACTGACAACCCTGCCTTCCATAACGGAAATATCGGGATTGACTGCCTTGCAGGCGGTCATGGCACATCTGGCCATGGCGCTGTCGGCTTTAAACTCCACATTTTCAAAATCGGGATTTTGTCCGGGTTTATACCCAAGAGCCGTAACATCCATATCGTGGATCACCGCATCCGTAGATACAAGGATGTCTCCGATATCCAGTTTTGTGTTCAGAGAACCTGCCACTCCGGTGTTTAAGACATGTGTCACGTCAAAGAGATCCACAAGGATCTGTACACACATGGCGGCGTTGACTTTGCCCACACCGCACTTAACAACCACAACGTTTTTCCCTTCCAGCACACCTTCACAGAATGTCATTCCGGCTTTTGTTACCTCTTTTTCCGTCCGGATGAGTTCCTTTAAAGTGTTCACTTCGATATCCATCGCACCGATGATCCCGATCTTCTGCATAGACCTAATCTCCTTTACTGTCCGTTTCTGGTTATGAACCGGATCGTTCGGAGTCACTGGATCTTCTTACCACGAGTGTTGGATGGACAAGCCGTTTTCTCACAGGCTCCTTGCCATCTAAACTGTCAATCACCGTATCCACCAGCTTTTGTCCAAAGGAAACAAAATTGTAATCCACGGTGGTAAGATTGGGCTCCACGATCTGGGTCATGTATATATTATCATAACCTACCACGGAAATGTCCTCCGGAATCCGAAGTCCATGTTTGGTAATGCTCTCGCAGGCTCCGATGGCCGTACTGTCATTAATGCCGATGACCGCTTCGGGAAGGGGTTTCCGCTTCTTTTTCAGCTTATCGAAAAGAGCGTCCATGGTTTCTTCACCTTTGGGGATGGTGTAGTACCCCCAGTTCTCCAGGTAATCTGGATCCATGGAAAAGCCCATGGCTTCACCCTTTTCTAGAAATCTCTCGTATTTGATCCTGGTGGAGACCACGTTGTTACGGCCGCCCAGCAGCGCAACTCTGTGTTTGCCGTTCTGGGAAAGGTGCTTCATGAGAAGATCCAGGGCCTTGGCTTCGTCGATCTGTACCTGATAGCAATCAATACCGTCGAACTTACCTGTGGTTACATAGGGCACGGAAGACGGGAGTTTTTCCAGAAGTTTCACATAGCTGTGATCCGTCACCTCATCATCGGCCACGCCGCCCAGGTGAATGATGCCGTCCACCCTCTGCTCCATCAGCTTTGTAAATGCCTGCTTTTCCACCTCTACCTTACCAAAGGTATTGATGAGCATGATGGAATAGTCTTTCTTGGCCGCTGCGATCTCACAGCTGACGTAAAGCTCTGCATAGAAAGGGTTTCTCACATCTGCCGCGATCAGTCCGATAACCTTCCGGCGGGGTTCCGTAAGGCCCCTTGCCAGCGCGCTTGGACTGAAATTGTACTTCCGGATCAGATGCTCGATCTTCTGGCGTTTCTCCGTGCTGACATTGGCACTGTTGTTCAGTACCCTCGATACCGTTGCCGGAGACACTTCCGCCTCTTTTGCGATTGTATAGATTGTGATCTTTCGTTCCATATTACACTTCCTGTACAAGTACGGGTCCTAATTTCGGGGTGTCCGTGAATGTAAGGGTTCCCGGCATCTTTCCTTCCGTCTCAAAAACGATGATATCATTTTTCCCTTTTTTGAGAAGCGGGCCGGGCAGATATAAGGTCTCCTGGGGGCCAACCTCCCAAAAACGTCCGAGGTTAAAGCCGTTTACGAAGACGCAGCCCTTTCCCCAATCCTTCATGTCTACAAAGGTGTCCGCAGGCTCGTCTACTTCCAGTTCGAAGCGATAGAAACCGGGACCTTCCAGGGCCTTTTCTGCTGCCACTCCAAAACGAATCTTTGCAAGCTGATCCTCATCCAGCGGCAGAGCAAAAATGTCATAATGATATACCTGATGGGTATTGATCACAACGGATCCGTCGATACCCTTTCTCTGGTTTTCCATAAAGGGGCCGAAGTTTACGCGGCCCATGTTCTCCGTCAGGATCTCCAGACGGTGATCCTTCAGCATGATCTTTTCATTAAGCTCTTTCGGAAGCTTTAACTCCGTATCATACAGGGTCGCTGCTTCGCTGCCGTCCACATAGATCTTGGCTCTGTCCGCAGCATCCTTTAAATAGATGTTATGGACCTCATCAAATTCTTCCAGTTTTGTACGATACAGCGTATAACCGTAGGACTGGCCGATGCGTTCCATGGAAATGGGATATACGGAAGATACGGGTTTTGCCATATCCTCCAGAGTGTCCCACAAAAGTGCTGTGGAAACGGGCTTACAGGTTCCGAAAGCTTTCCGTTTGATCTCTGTGGAAAGTTCCACCTTCGGAAGTTCATAACGCTTTCCGATCTCGGCCTGGAAGGCTTTATATTTCTCGGTGATCTGACCGTCTTCCGTCAGCACCGCATCGTAATCGTAACTGGTCACATCGGGCGTCAGTTCCCCGTAGTAATTGGAACCGTTCATAAATCCGAAGTTGGTGCCGCCGATGAACATGTAAATGTTGACGTTGCCGTGATCCAGCATATACGCCAGATCCTTGGTATTCTGTTCGGCACTGGTGACATGATGACCGCCGCCACCCCAGTTATCAAACCAGCCCAGCCAGAACTCCATACAGGACAGGGGTCCGTCCACGTACTTGCTCATGAACTCAAACCGCTCTTCCGCTCTGGAACCGAAGTTTCCGGTCTGAAGAAGATCCAGGGTCTTACCGCACTTAAAGGACTCATCATAGGGGCCGTCGGAGGTAAACAGAGGAACCGTTACCCCAAGATCCCGCATCAGTTTTGTCATCCACTCCATGTAGCTGTGATCGTTGCCGTAATAACCGTATTCGTTTTCCACCTGCATCATGATCACAGGGCCGCCGGCATCGATCTGGAACTTAGCGATATAGGGGATCAGTTTTTCGTAATAAGCTTTTACAGCATCCTGGAAGGGCTTATAACTGCAGCGAAGCTTCATGCCGTCTTCCGCCATAAGCCAGGCGGGGAAGCCTCCGAACTCCCACTCTGCACAGATGTAGGGTGAAGGTCTGAGGATCACGTAAAGTCCGAGATCCTGGGCCGTTTTGATAAATTTGCCAAGATCCAGCCTTCCTTCAAAAGAAACCTCTCCCCGCCGCGGTTCATGCAGGTTCCAGGGAATATAGGTCTCCACAGTGTTGCAGCCCATTGCTTTCAGTTTTTCCAGGCGGTCCTGCCAGTATTCCGGTACCACGCGAAAATAATGGATCGCGCCGGATATCAGCTGAAACGGTTTTCCATCCAGATAAAACTTCTCTTTGATCTCGATTCCCTTCATATTTCCCCTATCTCCTCGTCATTCATTCTTTAGTACACTCTGCCGCTCTCAGCAGTAGCGTCTCTTCTTTCATGTGATCCGCACTGACCGTCAGTTTACACTCACCGGCCTCTTCCGTGCTTCGCAGATAGATCATCAATTCTCCATGGAAACATCTTCGCTGTGCAGACGTAAACGCTGTGGTATCTGCCATGTTTCCGTTATCCGCATGGGCAAATTCCCCGGCACCTTCCACCTTGATCCGCAAAAGGTCCTCGCCGCCGCTGCAAATTCTTCCCTGTGCATCCAAAAGCTGTGCCTTGATCTGGCGGTAAGAACAACCGCCTGCGATAAATCCCGTCCGTTCTGCGCTGCTCTTTCCCTGTTCCATGATGCTGTCTTCATCCGTTAAGCGGATGCTGCAGGGTGTGCCTGCGGTACAGATCCGGTCCGTCACATCCGGAAGTCCTTGTACTACAGCCCTGAGTTCTCCCTCTTCAAAGGGAACTTCCCAGGAAAACATCCCTTTTTCGTTCCGCTCTCGAACCCCAAGGCTTTTCTCGTTCAAAAACAGTTCCACCGCGGTGCAGTTACTGTAGGCTTCTACGGTAACCAGCTGTCCCGGTGCATAATTCCACGAAAAACTCCGAAACTCCATCCAATCCCATTTTCCCGGGATCCAGGTGGCCAGTTTCACCATGGGTTTTCCGGTCCAAAGGCTCTTCCGAAAATAAAAATCCGGTTTTTCCCAGCCGGCGGTGGTCATATGACCGGCCTTACTGCCGTGTTCCGGCCATCCATGAGTCTCCCCGAGATAATCAATGCCTGTCCAGAGGCACTGTCCGGCGATGTAATCATTGTCCGTTACTGCCCTCCAGGCAGCATAATCATGTCCGTTCTCGCTTCCGAAGATGGGCTTGTCCGGAAAACGCTTGTGATCTTCCTCATAAAACTGCTCTTTGTAGTTATATCCGATCACATCCAACGGCTCGAAAAGACCGGTATGGGAAGATAATTCCGGAAAGGCGGAAGCAAGGCTCACAGGCCTGGTAGTATCGTACCTCTTTACCAGCGCCGTCAGCTGCGTCGCAAGGGTGACAAGACGTCTTGCGTTGGGGCGTTCCGGATCGTACATCCGTTCCTGCTCCGGTTTTCCGGCATCATTATTGCCGGTCATGGTCTGAAAACTCTCATGGGCATAGGGATCGTTGGGATAATCGATCTCGTTCCCGATGCTCCATAAGATCACGCTGGTGTGTTTTCTGCCCGCTTTCACAAAGGATTCCACATCCTTTTCATGCCAGGCGGGATAGTCCAGGTAATATCCCTGTCTTTTGGGCGGATATACGTTGTGCCCCTGCCACCATTTGTTCTTGGGGCCTTCCCATTCATCAAAAACTTCATCCACCACGAAAAATCCAAGTTCATCGCAAAGGGCATATAATGCTTCCTCATGGGGATTGTGGCTCATACGGATGGTGTTGCAGCCCATCTCTTTCAGTTTCAGGAGCCGTCTTCTCCAGACATTGGCGGGAACTGCATTGCCAAAGCTTCCCGCATCTTCATGAAGACAGACGCCCTTTAATTTCATGCTGTCGCCGTTACAGAAAAACCCTTCATCGGCATCAAACCGGGCAGACAAAAAGCCCACCTTTCGGCTGATCTCCTGCAGGCATTCTCCGGTCTTCGCATCCCTTAATCTCACTGTCAGATCATACAGGTTCGGATGCTCGGGGCTCCATAATTTGACCGCGCCGGGAACCGCTGTCAGTTCCAGGATACTGATATCTCCTGCTGCCACGTGGGTCTCCACTGCCGGCATCTGTTCTTTTTCGTCATTCCGAAGGGCATTTTCTCCGTTCAGAAGAACCTCCACCGCAAGATCCCGGTCTCTGTCATCCTTGTTTTCGATGGTAACGGAAACGGTCCCTACGGTTCCCGCCGGATCGTTCTCATCCACCTCCGGCTTCCAGATCAACTCGTCCTCATCCATATGGCATTTGGGTACAAATCTGAGACTCACCGGCCGTTCAATACCGGAACCCGTATACCATCTGGAATCAGCAAGGTCCTCATGGCAGATCCGAACAGCCAAAAGGTTTTTCTCCCCATATCGAAGAGCATGGGTCACATCAAAAGAAAATGCGGTATATCCGTTGGCCCAGGATCCCAGATAATAGTTATTGACCCAGACCTGACAATGTTTGTAAACTCCTTGGAAACAAAGGGAAACTTCATCACCTTCGGCCGATGCCGGCACATCGAAGGGGATCCGATACCAGCCGATCCCACCGGGAAGATACCCGGTACCGCTTGAATTTGCTTCATCGAAGGGGTTTTCCACCGCCCAATCGTGAGGCAGTCTCACATCCTGCCAGGAGCTGTCATCCAAGTGGGTATCGTAACCATCTTCCACTTCGCGGTTGATAAATTTTCCTTTTTTCTCCAGAAAAAGTTCCATAAACTACCTGTTTTTCCAAATATTTTCGGTAAAAAAGGGGCGTGTTTCCACGCCCCTTATGATTGCTTAAGACTTCGACTTACTTGTACAGTGCGTCGAACTGTAACTGCAGTTCTGCGGTCACATCATCGATACCGGCCTGTTTCAGAGCATTCTGATACTCAGCTACGATATCTTCTGCAGTACCGGTGTACTTACCGAATGCGATCTGCTTCATGTAATCGGTATGGATCGCATTGATGTTCTCAATCTGGCTCTTAACATTATCAACATCAGGAACGAACTGACCGTAAGGATAGTCGATCTTGATCTTGTCGTACTCAGCGTACAGTTTCTCGATGGCATCCCAGTTCATGGTAGCATCTTTGATCTCGAGATCATCGTTACGTCCCCACCAGTAGTTTACAGCGATGTTATCGGTAGAGCTGTCGTAGGAAGCGGGACGAACTCTCATGCCGTTCTCGTCGATGTCGTAGGAAACACCCTTAACACCATAGTTGAACAGAGCGTAGCACTCAGGATCGTTTCTGATCAGGTCGTAAACCATCAGAGCTCTCTCAGGATTCTTGGAAGCTGCGGAAACAGCCATTGCACCGTGAGTGATGGACAGAGCTACAAGGTTCTGGGTCTCTTCACCGAAGTAGAAGAAGCCGGACTCGGTATTGGGATCATCATAAATGGTGTAACCGTCTTTGTGAGAGCAAAGGTCGGTCCAGGTCTGGGTGTGGTGCTGTTCTACTGCTACACGGCCGATCTTGTAATCTTCTCTGTTATCGGAAGCGGTGTTGTTCAGTACGTCGGTCTTCCAAACGCCGATCTCATCCCATTCTTTCATCATCTTAGCGAAAGCAACCAGAGAATCGGTATCGGTTACGTAAGGAGAATATACGGTGTACATATCATCCTTGGTGCATCCCCACATAGCGCCGGAGTTGATACCGTCGATGGAGATGTAGTTGGAGTGAGAGGTGATCCATCCGCCAACCATGGTAGCGTACTGGGTACCGTCGGAATCCCAGGGGATAACATCGGGATAAGCGTTCTTCACATATCTGAAGTAAGTGGTCAGATCATCCCAGCTCTTTACACCGTCAGACAGGCCTGCTTCTTTCGCCCAGTCCAGACGATAGGTGAAACCGTGGTTGGTCCACTGTGCATAATTATCTTCGGGCATCAGATAGATGTTTCCGTTGTATTTGCACAGATCCCAGTGCTCCTGGGGAACACTTGCCCAGGTCTTAGGAGCGTAGGTCTTTAACTCGTCTTCGGTCAGAACGCGGAATGCACCCTTCTTTGCGTTGGGCCAAGCATCCAGCCAGTCAGATGCGGTACCTACCAGGTCTACGGAACCATCCATCTGAGCCAGAGTCAGGTTGTAAACAGACAGATAATCTGTCCAGTCGATGTAGTAAACTTCCAGCTCTGCGTTTACCTTTTCGGTAAGGATCGCATTCAGCTGCTCCAGCATCTCATCGGTCTGAGAGCTTGCAGGATCGGGAGCGCCACCGGTGGTCATGTAAACGATCTTTACATGCTCGGAAGTGTCAATTGCTGCTGCGCCGCCGTTGTCGGAGCCGCCGCTTGTTGTTGTGGTCGTTCCACCGCCATTAGAGCCGGTGCTGCCGCCGTTACCGGTATCGCCGCATGCAGCGAGACCCAGTACCATGGTGGCACTCAGAAGTACTGCTAATAACTTTTTTCTCATTTCTTACCCTCCAGTGAAATTTTGTGAACATATATATGTAATCATCCCCGAGGACGGGCACTTTGCATCGCCCCCAAGGTCATTACCGTTGTGAACATTAACCTTTTACCGCACCTACGGTGATACCGCCGATGAAGTATTTCTGAACGAACGGATACAGGAATACGATAGGACCCGTCGCCAGAATAGCGGTAGCCATTTTCAGGGACTCCGTGGGGATATCGGTCTGGGTTACAAACTGACCCGCGATGGAGTTCTTTAAGGACTGGGCTTCGTTTACTACCTTATAGAGCTGATACTGCAGAGGTTTTACAGCCACTCTGGAACTGAGGAACAGGGATGACTGATACCATTCGTTCCAGTAACCCAGAGCCAGGAACAGTCCGATGGTGGCAAGTGCGGGCTTTAACATGGGCAGGATCAGATCCACGAAGATCTTCATATCTCCCGCTCCGTCGATCTTACCGGACTCGGTAATCTCATGAGGGATCGCTTTTACAAAGTTCTTCATGAGGATGATGAGCCAGGGGGACATCAAAAGGGGCAGGAATACTGCCAGGTAACTGTCCTTTAAGTGATAGGTCTGGGTCATCAGCAGGTAATAAGGTGCAAGACCTGCGGAGAACAGACTGGTGAAGTAAATGTAGAAGGAGATCCCGTTTCGAAGAGGGAAGTCCTTACGCTGCAGAGCGTAGCCGGTCATGGCGATAATACCAAGGCCCAGGAGCGTTCCGCATAATGTAAGCGTGATGGTCAGACCGTAGGATTTCCAGATCAGACCTCCCCGGATCACCATGTTATAAGCCTGAAGTGTTGCCTCCTTGGGGATCAGCTGTACGCCTTCCGCACGGATCACCGACTCACTCGTAAAAGAGGTTCCTACAATGATCAGGAAAGGGAACACACAAGCCAGTGCGTAAAATGTTACCAGCACGTAGCCGATACCGCGGATGATCATATCGGAGACGCCGATCTTAACTTTTGCACCGGACTCCATTAAGTCCATATCTTTTTTCTTAGCCATATTGAAGCGCCTCCTTTCTTAGAACAGGGAATAATCCGGTTCTATTTTTTTCACCACAAAGTTACTGAGCATAACCATGATAAAACCGATAATGGACTGATAAAGTCCTACCGAAGAAGCTCTTGCAAAGTTGAAGTCCGAAACGGCCGCACGGTATACATAGGTCTCAATGATATCCGTGGTGGGGAACAACAGGGAGTTGGTTCCGATCACGTTATAGAACAGACCAAAGTTTCCTCGAACGATACCGCCCATAGCAAACAGTAACAGGATGACCAGCGTAGGTCTCAGGCCCGGCAGAATGATGTAACGGATCTTCTGGAAACCGTTTGCACCGTCCACCCTCGCTGCCTCGATGATCTCGGAGTCGATGCCCATGATAGCGGCGAAATAAACAACGGAGTTATAACCGGTCTGCTGCCACAGATGGATGACTACCAAAAGTACCGGCCACACGCTGGGATCCGAATAGGGGCCCCATTTCTCCATTCCCAGTTTTGTAAGCACGGAGTTTACGAAACCGTAGTCATAATTCAAAAGGTTGTAGACCAGAATACCTACCAGAACCTGTGAAATGAAATAAGGCAGGAACATCATGGTCTGGGATACCTTCTTGAACCATTTGCTGCGCATCTCATTTAACAGGATTGCTACAAAGATGGCCAGGAAGTTTCCGAGAATGATGAATGCCAGATTATACAGGACCGTATTCTTGGTCAGTTCAAACAACTTACCGGAAGTTGCCAGGAACTCAAAGTTTTTCAGACCCACAAAAGGGCTGTGGAAAATTCCCTTATCATATCTGTAATCTACAAATGCCACCCAGATACCCGGCATGGGCATGTAGGAAAACAGAAAGAAGAACACAACTGCCGGCAGACACATCAGTTCCAATACCCGGTATCTCCAGAGTGTTTCCAGGACTCCCCTCTTTTTGCGCTGTGTGGGTGCCGGAACTACCGATGATTTATCCTTCCCCATATGACCCTCCTGTTTTTGTCATTTACGAAAACGTTTGAAATCGGTTTCACGTCCCTCTTAAAAAAACACGGATTTTCCATCCGTGAAACCCATTTCACACTGTCAGTTTAGCGAAAGGTACAACCAATGTCAATAACGCTTTGTTAATTCTGTAAGAAATTGACGAAATGATACCGGTTACATTGGTAATATTGCACAGGGCGCAGTTGTCTGCGCCCCGTTGAAAGTACAATATCTTGTTATGAAGTCACCAAAAGTTCCATCAGTTCCTCTTTTGACAAAGAAGAAAGGGACAGGGATTCTCCCGAAAGGATCTGATCCGCCAGCTTCGCCTTGGCTTTTTGCATCTCCCGGATCTTTTCCTCCACGGTGTCTCTGGCAATGAGCTGATACACCGTTACAACGTGCTTTTGTCCGATGCGGTGTGTCCTGTCCGTGGCCTGATTCTGTACCGCCACGTTCCACCAGGGATCCACATGGATGACGATATCCGCCGCCGTCAGATTAAGACCCGTACCTCCGGCTTTTAAGGAAATAAAGAAGATGGGCACATCTCCGGTCTGGAAATCTTCCACCATCTGCTGGCGTTTTTCCTTGGGAGTTTCCCCCACCAGAAGATAATAGGAAAAGCCCTGGGCTCTTGCCGCTTCCGTCAGAAGATCCAGCATGGAGGTGAACTGGGAGAACACCAGCACCTTATGCCCGGAATCCAGCGCATTGGTCAAAAGTTCCATGCAGACGTCGATCTTGGCACTGTCCTTTGCCGCATTCTCGTAAACAAGAGCGGGAGAACAACAGATCTGCCGAAGCTTTGTCAGTTCCGCAAGGACCTGAAGCTTATTTTCTTTAAACTCCTCCGGAGTCTGCTTGTTCAGCTGCATCTTAAGCTGCAATGCATGGGCTTCATACAGGGACAACTGTTCACCGCTCATGCGGGCATAAACCGTCTCCTCCAGCTTATCCGGGAGATCCTTCAGCACATCTTTCTTTAACCTGCGCAGGATAAAGGGTGCGATCATGCGATGGAGCAGGGACAATGCCTTTTCGCTCTCCTGGGTGACGATGGGGATCTCGAAATTCTGCCGGAATCTGTCATATCCGTACAAAAAGCCGGGCATCAGGTAATCAAAGATGCTCCAGAGTTCACTGAGCCTGTTCTCTACCGGAGTACCGGTAAGGGCGAATTTCGTCCCGGCGCTTATGGCTTTCACCGCCTGAGCCGCCTGGGTGGACTGGTTCTTGATATACTGAGCTTCATCCACGATCTGGCAGAAGAATTCCATGCCCTCATAGCTTTCGATGTCCCGCTTTAACAGGTCGTATGACGTGATGAGGATGGTGAAATCCTTGGTGTTCTCTGCGATCTCCCGGATCATGAGCTGCCTTGTCTCCGCAGAACCCACGATGGTCTCACAGTGCAGGGAAGGGGCAAAGCGTTTGATCTCACTCTCCCAGTTATAGACAAGAGAAGCCGGGCAGACGATGAGGGAAAGATTGGGTGTTTCCGCATCTTCCCGCCGGTTTTCCTGTTCGTAAAGTAGGAAAGAAATGACCTGCAGGGTTTTTCCAAGGCCCATGTCATCCGCCAGGATCCCTCCGAAGCCGCTCTTATGCAGGCACTCCAGCCAACGAAATCCCTTTTTCTGGTAATCCCGCAGGGTGTCTTTTAAGGAAACGGGTACCTCATATTCGCTTTCCGCGGTGGTGCTCATGTTCTTGATCAGGGACCGGAACTGCTTATCCCTGGTAAATTCATGGAACGATCCCGTTGCCTGAAGGTCGTCCAGGTACATGGCCCGGTACTTGGGAATGACTACCGCATCATCCTTCCATTTGGATGCTGTGATCGCGAGGGCATCCATCATGGATACCAGATTACCCATCTCCTCTTCATCCACCTTCAAGAAGGCACCATTCTTTAAGCGGTAATACCGCTTTCTCCGATCATAATTGGATAAGAGCTCCCGGATCTGAGCAAAGTCCATATCCTCGGAAGTCACGGATAATTCCAGGAGGTTTCCGGATAAGGAGACTCCCAGCTGGAGTTTCGGGGAAGGAAGGACCTGCATATGCCGCAGGGTATCCGAAATAAAGATCTGGCCAAGTTCCGATAAGTCATCTAAGCCTTCCGTCAGGAAGGTATAGAGTTCATCTTCCGTGAAGAGTTCAAAATAGAGCCCACGGCGTGCATCCTTTTGATGGAGGTACTCGGAGAGAACTGCATCCGCTTCGGCTTCCTCTTCAATATTCCGCCTCTCCGTCAGACCGCTTCCCCGTTCACAGACATTATAGGTAGTTTCATCCTCATACGCTGCCATCAGCCGGCAGGTGATGATCTCACCCCGGTTGTTCACAGCCCCCCGTCTCTCCACCTGTCCTTCCGGCAGGGTCGGGGTCTCCACATCCAGATACAGGTGAAAGCTCACGGGTTCCGGCAGATATTCGGAGGCCTCAAAGTTCTCCTCCTCCACCCGGTAATGCTGCCGGAGAAGGGGCAGGAGATCACGGCAGAACAGGGGCAGATCCGATTTTGCGATAAATACCCCCGTCGTATTTTCATTCATGTAATCCCGGAAAGCCCGAATAGGCTGGATCCGCTCAACGGGGATCCGGTAGATGGTCCCGCTCCGGAAGATATATTGGTAAGCAGCTCCGTACAGAGTTGTGTAATGCAGCGTCCTGACGTAGACACCATCCGAAACCCCCTCGATCAGGAGTTTACACAGCGGCTCCTTATCCTCTACCCGGTAGGGTTCAAACTCCTCCCCGTGGAGGGGCTGATACAGAACGGGCTCGCTGCCCACGATCTCCATAAAGGTATCCAGGGCTGCACCCTCAAGGCCCAGTGTCTTGGGGGACCTGCCGCCGCCGTAATAACTGCCCACCAGACGATTCCCCAGATTCCGCTCCGAAAACCGTGCCATCAAAAACCGGACCAGAGGCTGGGAAGCCGGTGTAAAGGCAGACAACTGATGGATAAAGGCCAGTTTCTGACCGTAACGTTTGCTGTGTCCGCCGTCGATGAGAGAACAAAACTCCGGGATATTCTGGACCACGTACAGGGTATCCACACCCACCTTCAGGGAAATGCAGGGAGTCCCGTATTCCAGAAACAGATAGGGCACCAGCCGAACCTTCCCCCGAAGGGATTTTTCCCGGAACTGACGCTGTCTGGTCTTTCCCGTATTCATCAGGATCCGGAACATGCCGGGATCCGTAGGATGCTCGGCTCTTGTGCGTCCCGGAAGTTTTTGTCTTGTATTTTCCGAACTGGTAAAAATGCTGCCGGATGCCCCATAGGGATCTCTGGGAGCAAGTTCCCCATCCATCAGGGTCCCCCGGAAATTCCCGGGATCCGTCTTTTGCAGGTCAATGTGGATCCTCTCCGCAGGTTCTCTGCTCCGCCTCTCCATCACGCTCCGAACGTGATGAAACCGAAGGAGTGTGGCGATGGCATGGGGACAAAAGCTGTCCGCGGTATGGGCCGGACAGCTGCAATAATGATCCGTCACTTCCCCTTGTTCTTCCTGCACCACTGCAGAAACACGGCAGGATCTGCCGTTTAAGTCCATGACAACGGCATCCAGAGAGGTCAGTGACGGATTCTCATCGTCGATATTCAGTTGCTGGACGCTGCCCAGATTGTACAGCATCCTCCCCTGCGCCCACACATCCGCGGCCACAAGGCCTCTGATGGCTTCCTTACTTAGCATGAAACGTCCTCGTTGTTGTTAGGAATTGTGATAACGAATGCCGCCGGTAAAATCCGGCTCCCCCTCTAACAGTTTGATCATGGCATGAAGGTCTCTGCAGGTTGCAATGCATAGTGCCTCTGCTTCCGGCTCTTCCTTTGTCTGATCCGGGACAAACACCACTTTGCAGCCTGCATCATAAGCAGACCGGATACCGTTGGGAGCATCTTCCACCGCAAGACACATTTCCGGCCGGAGTCTTAGTTCGTTGCAGGCATGGAGGTAAACATCCGGCGCCGGCTTCCCCAGCGGAGCATCCGCCGCGGAACAGATCCTGTCAAAATAGGGCAGGACTCCAAGTTGATCAAGGTAAGATGTTGCCCTGTCTACCGCCGTTGCCGTAGCCACCGCACAAAGGATCTTTCTGTCCCGAAGATATTGCAATAACTCCTTTGCACCCGGTTTTAAATGGAGCCCTCCCTTTTTCAGTACTTCCTTAAAGAGGCCCCGTCTGTATTCCCGGATCTCGTAATAGTCCACATCCCCAAACCATCGCTTGAACTGTTCCGGAGCATAAGGTCTTCCAAGGCTCCTAAGCTCCAGTGCCATTTCTCTGGTGAGAGTAAGGCCGAAGTGCTCTGCAGCCTTCGGCCAGACTTCCATATAATATTTTTCCGTGTCGATCAGGGTGCCGTCCAGATCAAAGAGCACCGCTCTTACATTCATTCTCCGCATGTAAATACCATTACCGAGCGGGCCTTTATGGTAAAGCAACAGCCCACCATGGTCCCGTCTTTCATCGGTTCTTTTTCCGTATCCAATGCCACTCTCCAGACATGGCCTTCCGGCAGCTCCGGCAGACGGATCTGCAGATCCTCCCAATAGGAATTCACTGCCACGTAAACAATATCATCTTCCCCGTGGAGTTCCTTACCGGCAAACATCACACCGAGGTAGTGATCATAACTCTGGAACTGATCCTGCCAGGGTTCCACGCCGTGGAAAGAGGTCTGGGGGAAACCAAACCCGCACTGTCCCAGTTTTTTCCGGATAGCGGGATGGGCCTTCCGAAAGGCAATGGCCTTCTTAAAGTACGAAAACACGTCTTTATTCTTTTTCAGAAGACCCCAGTCCAGCCAGGAGATCTCGTTGTCCTGACAGTAGGGGTTGTTATTACCGAACTGGGTATTGCAGAATTCATCTCCCGCAAGGAACATGGGTGTTCCCCGGCTGCACATCAGCACCGTAAAGGCATTTCTCATCATCTTCTTTCGAAGTTCCATGATGCCCGGATCCTTGGTATCGCCCTCGGCGCCGCAGTTCCAGCTGTT
>JAFUUM010000416.1 GCA_017477805.1 Lachnospiraceae bacterium | reverse complement strand
TGAACTACAACAGCGCTACCAACAAGAACGCGAACCACGGCTCCCGCTTTCTTTTAGAAAGGTTTTAGCTCAACGCCTCCCGCGGAGGGAGCGCCGGTCTCCGGCGTTCCCTCCATCGGCACGTTCTACCTGAACGCCCTCCAAGGGCGGATATTCATAGCCATCCTGCCACTCTTCTTTCTGTCCTTCCGCTTTCCCAAACAAACCGTTTTGCTTTCCCGACATAATGGCATCCATCACCTCATCGATGGACGAGATCACATAAGGAGCATTTTCCGGTGCGAAATTCAGGGCATCTTCATACAGTTTCTTTTTCGTCACGCCCCAGCGCTTTCTGTGTTCTTCTTTGATCAGTACACTTCCTCTTCCAATGGAAGGATGCACAACCTGACAGTAAAATACCGCCGCCAGATTCAGATACCGGACATAGGGCACATCCCGGAGCATTTCCTTATTCTTTTCATAATTGATGAGCTTGATGCCAAGAAGTTTCTTTGCCTTTTCATAATCGTTCAGATACTCTAAGTCCGTATTCTCACCGATCCTGTTTTTCTCATAGATCTCGATAAATTCCCGGGTCAGTTCCTCCATGGACTTTCCGTTGTTGTAACTGTTATAGAAATAATCCAGGTAAATGGTGGGCGTAACGTTTTCATCCGTTTTCCGGATCACAAGTCCCTGAAGGAAAACGCCGTTCAGTTTCTGGATCTTAACGATCTCCACCCGGTCTTTCTCACCCAGACTGGCTTGTACGCTTTCCTGCATCTTTTCTACAAATGTGGTATATACCATGTTCTACTCCTTTCTGAAATGTAACAAACGTAAAAAAGGCAATGAATCATACGATTCATTGCCTTACAGACCAATCTCAGAAAAGAATGTTCTTCTTGTACTCTGGAGAGATACTCACCGGTTCTGGTGTCGATCTTGATCTTCTCACCCTGGTTTACGAACAGAGGTACTGCTACTACTGCACCTGTCTCAACAGTTGCGGGCTTGGTAGCGCCGGTAGCGGTATCACCCTTGAAGCCGGGCTCGGTATCGGTGATCTCCAGTTCTACGAACAGAGGAGGCTCAACTGCAAAAACTTTGCCGTTGAAGGAGCAAACTTTCACCATCTCGTTCTCTTTTACGAACTTCAGTGCGTCGCCAACCTCATCGCTGTTCAGTGCAGTCTGCTCATAGTTCTCGGTATCCATGAAGTTGAACATGTCACCGTCAGCATACAGATACTGCATTTCTTTTCTGTCAATACGTGCCTGAGGGAATTTCTCGGTAGGTCTGAAAGTCTTTTCTACCACACCCCCGTTGATAATGTTCTTCAGCTTAGTTCTTACAAAAGCTGCGCCTTTACCGGGTTTCACATGCTGAAACTCTACGATCTGGAAGACGCTGCCCTCGATCTCGATAGTTACACCGTTTCTAAAATCACCGGCAGAAATCATATAGTAATCCTCCTAAAAAATTCAAAGTCTTTAACATAATAATATATAAGCGTTCACTTTTCAACAGTTTTTTTACGGATGAACTCCACGATCTCATCCTGCTCTTTCCCGCTGCATTCCACCACGATATCCGCGGCGTCCATATAGATGGGATCCCGTTTTTCCAGGAGTTCCCGGATTGTCCTCTGGGGATCTTCCGTCTGCAGAAGAGGCCTTGTGGTATCTCCTTTCAGGCGCTCCCACACCATTTCCGGGGTCACCCGGAGGTAATAGACGGTGCCTAGCTGCTTTAAGAGTTTTCTGTTTTCCTCCCGGAGGGGCGTTCCGCCTCCCAAAGAAAGGATACAGCGCCTATACTCCCGTTTCTCCAGCATTCTCTTTAAGGTAGAAGTCTCCAGATCCCGGAAATACTGCTCCCCTTCTTCCGCAAAGATCCGGCTGATCTTTCGGCCCTCCCGCCTTTCGATGAGACTGTCGGTGTCGCAAAGGCTCCGCTTTAATGCATAAGACAGGCGGTAGCCCACGGAGGACTTTCCGGATCCCATAAATCCGATGAGGATCACATTCTTCAGTTTATAATCCCTGTTGTTCCGGTCATTTCCCGGTTCCCAGGATCCCGCAAAGTTTTTCATAAACCTGATCCGCCAATTCATCGGGCACGCTTACGTTATTCCAGAGTTCATAAGCGATCACGCCCTGATACAGTAACATCTTCAGCCCGTTCACGGCTTTTTTGCCCCGGGCTCTGCACTTTTTCATGAATACCGTCTCTGCCGGGTTATAAATGGTATCAAATCCGGCATCCAGTTTTTCGTAAAAGGCATCATCGTCGATCACCACGGCATCCTCCTTCGGGAACATGCCGATATTGGTGGCCTGGATCGCAAGATATCCGCTCCCCGTCAACTCTTTGTAATCCGATAACGCCATGGGGATCACAAGGTCGCGACCCGCAATGCGATTACACTCCGCTGCCAGGCTTTCCGCCTTTTCCACGGTCCGGTTCAGGATATAAACCCGTTTTGCACCTTTTTCTACCATCAGGACCGCAATGGCCTTCGCAACGCCGCCGGCTCCCAAAAGGATCACTTCCTTATCCAGTGGATCCATTCCCTCTTCTTTTAATGCCCGATAAAGGCCTGGTGCATCGGTGTTATAACCCTTGTATCCGCCCGCTTCCTGTCTTACCAGGGTGTTTACGGCGCCGATCTTTTCCGCAAAGGGATCCAGCTCCGAACAAAAAGGGATCACCTTTTCCTTATAGGGAATGGTAACGTTCATCCCCGGAAACTTCCAACCGTCGGCTCCCACGATCACGGTCCCCAGTTTGTCTTCTTCCACCGCCAGGGGGACGTAAACCATATTGATCCCCAATCGCTCCGACAGCGTATTGTGGATTGCCGGGGATACGGAATGTCCGATGGGATATCCCAAAAGTCCGCACACGGCGGTATGGGAATCGATCTCATGCATAGTCTTTCTCCTTGAATCAAAAACCCACTGCCTGATGGCAGTGGGCTGAGTTCAAAAAACATCCTATTTCAGGAATACCTTACCGTCTTCATCTTCAAACTTCAGAAGGTCATCGCTGCTACCGATGAAGTACTGATAATCCTGAAGCACGGAGTCTCTCTGCATATCGGAAATGGCTTTCTGCATATCCAGGGATTTTAAGTCACTCTGGGTTCCGATAGATGCGTATTCGCTGTTCTTTACGAAAGAAAGGGAAACATCCTGAGGTGCGATCTCATGTACATCGATCCGTTCGATCGCCTGGGGTTCCGGTTTCCGTTCAAGTTCCTGAGGGTTCGGTTGCTGAGTCTGTTCGGCAACTTTACGCACCTGTGCGTCATCAGCCGGTGCTACAGGGCGAACCTGATGCGAATAATAAGGTTGTATTCCGGGATACTGTCCAAACTGAATTGCTGCCATTCGACTCACCACCTTTCATCCTTTTTTAGTGTGTTCATTTCCTATTTCGGATAAAAGGCCGGAAAACTTTAGACTTACTTGTCAAGAACTTTCTTCAGCTCATCCATAAAGGTGTTTACATCCTTGAATTCACGGTATACGGACGCAAAACGTACGTAAGCTACCGCATCCAGATCTTTCAGCTTGTCCATAACGTACTCACCGATGACCTGGCTGGATACTTCCTTTACTTCCTGGTTAAATACTTCCGTTTCCACGGCGTCCACCAGACGTGTGATCTGCTCTGCACTGATGGGACGCTTATGGCAGGCGAGGAGCACACCGGCTTCGATCTTCGCACGATCGTAGGTTTCCCTGTTGTTATCTTTCTTGATAACGATCAAGGGAATGGTCTCAATCTTCTCATACGTCGTAAATCTTTTTCCGCAATCGTCACAGACACGGCGTCTACGGATAGAATTGTTATCCTCGGCAGGTCTGGAATCGATCACTCTGGTTTCGTCATGACCACAAAACGGACATTTCATAGGAAGCTCCCCCTTTACTTTATTTCCTACGAGAGTCGCTGCCCCTTAAGAAGCTGGGGATGTTAAGCGACTGGTTCTTTACAGAACTTGTAATGTCAGCTCCGGGCCTGAATGACGGTTTTGCAACAGGTGCTGCAGTCTCGCTTGCAGAAGCAGCGGGTGAAACAGGAGCTACGGGCTTCACGGCTGGTGCGGGAGTCTTAAATGCACCGGCACCAAAGCTTGCGCCCAAAGCGCTCTTGCTCTTACCCTGAGCATTCTCGGACAGACCGGTTGCGATCACGGTCACTTCGCAAGTGTCAGGGTTTGTATTGTCATAACGGCATCCGAAGATAACATTGATATCTTCGCCCGTAAGCTGTTCCACATAATCTGCACATTCCTGTGCATCCTGCAGGGATACATCACCGGAAACGTTCAGGATGACGTCGGTTGCTCCGGTAATTGTGGTCTCTAACAAAGGAGACTCAACTGCCATCTTGATGGCGTCATTTGCCTTGTCATCGCCCTTGCCCACACCGATACCGATGTGTGCGATACCCTTGTCCTTCATAGCGGTCTGAACATCCGCGAAGTCCAGGTTGATGATGGCGGGGATATTGATCAGGTCGGTGATACCCTGAACGGACTGCTGAAGTACCGCATCCGCTTTCTCCAGAGCTTCGGGGAAGGTGGTACGTTTGTCCACGATCTGCAGAAGCTTGTCATTGGGGATCACGATGAGGGTATCCACGTGTTCCTTGATATTCTCAATACCCATCAGGGCATTCTGAGTTCTGGTCTTTGCTTCAAACTTGAAGGGCTTTGTTACGACCGCAACGGTGAGGATGCCCATGTCTTTGGCGATCCTTGCGATGACGGGAGCCGCACCGGTACCGGTTCCGCCACCCATACCACAGGTAACGAATACCATGTCGGCACCTTTTAAGTGCTCGGTGATCTCCTCTTCGCTCTCCTCAGCAGCCTGCTGGCCAACTTCGGGTTTTGCGCCTGCACCAAGTCCTTTGGTCAGTTTTTCTCCGATCTGAATAAGAGTAGGCGCCTTGCAGAGAGTAAGGGCCTGTTTATCTGTATTAACGCCGATAAAGGAAACTTTCTTGATCCCCTCTTCGACCATTCTGTTCACAGCATTATTGCCTGCGCCGCCAACGCCAACAACAATAATGTTTGCGGCAGAACTGATGTCGTTTGTATTTACTATCTCAAGCAATTTTATGCCTCCTTTATACAATTCACCTAATCATATATCGTTATCATATTATGAAAGTTGTAAACATGCAAGAAAAAACTCTTTTTGCACGTCCATCTTTCATATCAAGCTCTTGTCGCAGGATTTTTGAAAGTTTCCTTTCAGTTGTCTTTTTTGAAGGTCACATTCTTGGTGCCGGTTTTGTAATCGCTCATCTGCAAAACGCCCTTTTCACCGGCCAGTTCCGGCAGAATCGCCTGTAATCTTGACAATTTGTCGTCAATATTATCGCCCTGACCGATCTGTACTCTGACATCTCCGAAGATCAGGGTGATGGCATAGGAGGAGTCAAAACTGATCTGGTCAGCGTCCAGCTTGTACTTATCCAGAGCCTGGGTGGTGTTCAGGATCTTTTCGAAGACTTCCGTCTTTTCCACGGGAAGCCGTTCGTAGATCACAACGTGGTCGAACTGCAGTCCCGTCACCTCCGGCACATCCGATACGGCAGTCTGGGAACTTTCCACTACGGTACCGTCCTTATCAAAGTACATGTATCTGCCCATGTAGGACACGTAGCCTGCCAGGGACTTCTCGTAAACAGTGATCTTGATGGTGTCCGGTGCCATGATATCCACTTCCATAGCGGACACAAAGGGAATATCGTC
>JAFUUM010000415.1 GCA_017477805.1 Lachnospiraceae bacterium | reverse complement strand
TCTTTACACCCTCTCCGTTGATCCCCTGATAGGACACCAGTTCCTTCCCCTGGATCAGGAGGAGGATCCGCAGGATCACAACATAGGCCGCCATGCCGATGGCTCCGAGGTACACAAAATGAAGTGCCCTCTTTCCTCTTTTTCCAAAGGTATCTCCATAGCCCGCATCATCTCCTGCCGTCAGGATCCGGAGCATTCCCGTCAGTGCCAGAATGGCCGCAAAGGCAAGATAAGACTGATAGATCCCCACCGCAAAAGAAAGGAGCACCGCACCGGGGATAAATCCTTTATCAAACCGGTCCGTGATCGCCATTGCCAGCATCACCAGCATCCACGCCATGAGATAACCGTCTGCGGTAAAGAGATACCCATAGGTTGCCGCCAGGGCCGGAAAAGAAACGGCAAGTGCCGAGGTGAGCACCACGGTCACCGGTTCCTTAACGTGAAGAAATTCATTCAGAGCCGCACAGCCGATGCCCAGGTACAAAAGGGACAACAGTCCCGTGATCCAGGGCAGGGAATAATAGGATGAAATGCCGCAGGCCACCGTCAAAAACCACCGTCCGGAGGTGATCATGTTCTGATCGAAATAGATGCTGTCTAATCCGTCATGATTGGGGAAGTCCCCGGAGAAAACAGGCATGTGGATCAGAAGTCCAAGGATCACCGCGGTAAAAAAAGCGATCTTCCATTCCTTTTTGATCTTTTTATTTAATGTTTGCAGTACGTCCGTTACCGTCCGCATAAGATCTCCTTAACTTTACCGGTTCATGATCTTCAGGATCTCGTCTCCGAGATAATCCCCGTAGAAGATCACGCCTTCCCGGTTAAAATGCAGGCCTTCGCCGCCTGTGTAGTCCATGATATTTTCAGCGTTGATGCCGCTTTCATGAAAACTGTCGATCACCGGAATGTTTTCCTCGGCTCCCACAGTTTTGATGGCATCCACATAAGCGGTCAGGGTACCGCCTCCGAAATCCCTTGTCATGCAGTCTTCCCCGTTGATCACGCAGTACTTGGGGGTGACCAGGATCACCGTGATACCGGGGTAGGCTTCCCGGATATTCTCCACCGTCATCTTCAGCACGCAGCCAAGACTGTAGATATCCTCCGGATCCTCTTTGTTATAAGGATCGTGGCCCACGGTATAGTCATTGGAGCCGTAGGCGATAAGGAGGTATTTCACCCGGTGAAGATCCACTTTGGAAAGACGCTCCGCCACAATGGAAAAATAGTCCTGTCTTGTCAGATCCGCTTCATTTTCCGCACGGATCACACCAAAGTCTCCGTCCACCAGCGCCTGCTGGAGATTCCAGAGACCAAAGGCATCCATGTGCCTCGCAAAATCCAGTTCTTCATTGGCGGATGCTGCGGTACTGCCTCCGATGGCCGCATTGAAGATCCGAAGTCCGGTCTTTTCCGCGATGCGTCCCGGAATGGTGTCATAATCTCTTGTCCTGGCAAAAAGGCTGTCTCCCAGGATCAAAAGTTCGGGATCTTCATCCAGCATTTTCTCTTCCGCTTCCGACAGGGGGCGGAAATCCTCCGCTGTTTTCTGTTTGTGCTGCGCCTTCCAGATCCCGCAAAATAACAGGACACCAACCAGCATGAGGAAGATGCCCCACAGGATCCTGCGGGTCACGCCGGAGCCGTTTTTCTGCTCCGCATTCTCATCTGCGGATCCTGCCGTCCGGTCCGCGATCAGGATCGACTCCGCCAGATATTCGGCACCATGTCCGTCCGTCACGGACTTCATGGACGCCCCGATCCGGTTCCACTCTGACGTCGCCTCGGCGCAAAGACGGGAAAGTTCCGCTTCCGCCTTGTCCATCAACGCTTCGGGATCAGCTTCCCCATCCCCAAGAAAGATCATTTCAGACTTTTCGGAAAAGGCCTTCGCGTTCTTCTTCTGATTCTCCGCCGTGGTAAAGGTCATGGCGGGGATCCCCAGGGCACACAGTTCATACAGGGTACTGCCGGCTGCGGACAGCACCAGGTCAAAGTTTTTCAGATAAGCGGCCATTTCCGTCACCGGGCCGTCCACCACCAGGTTTTCATGGCCCTCAGCTTTTTCCCGGATCCTGTCAACGTCTCCGCAAAAAGGGCCGCAGAGAATGTGATATTCACAGTTTCCCGGCATCCGTCCCTCTGCGATCCTCTGCGCAAATAGCAGTCCCAGGTGGCAGCCGTCGCTCCCGCCGGTGGTCAAAAGGACTTTCTTTTTGCCCGCTTCTCCGGCTTTCTGATCTGCCCCCTCTTCAGAGGAAGCCGTAAATTCTTCCCGCAGGGGCGCATACTTCGGTCCCAGATACAGCCTTGTATGGTATTCCGAAGATCCGTAGGTTTCTTCATACCCAAGATCTTCTGCGTAAATGTTGTAATTGATCAGATCGTGACAGGCAAAGACCTGTTCGTTATCATCCGACAAAAGAAGGGTCCTGGTGAGGCCGCAAAGGCTTTTCATATACGCCTTCGTGATCTGATAGGAGTCCACCAGCACCGGTCCCGGATCCTTTTGCAGGATCTCGGTAAGCCGGGGTAGTTCCCTCTCCATCTCCCGGTAATCGGTACCCAGGGAAATATGGGAAATGCCCGCGGTCTCCAGCCACTCTGCCGGCCCCTCGTCTGCCATCAAAAACACCGGATCGGCCCCTTGTTTCTTCAGGGCTTTTGCCAGAGATAAGCATCTTTGTACATGACCCATGCCAATCTTTCCGTTTCCGTCGGCACGGATGTAAAATCTGTCACTCACTGTTTGAGAACTAGTCCTCTCTCTTTCCCGGCATCGCCTCGTACTTGATCTCGGCGATCTTCCAATCGGATTCGTTGTCGATGTCCTGGACTTCCAGTTCATCCACTTCGTAAGGCAGGATATTTCCCACCATCAGTTTTTTGTTATGCTCAAAGGCCTCTGTCCGGAACACATAGAACTGGCCCACATCGTGATACCAGGGCTCAAGGTCCTGGGATCTGCTCTCCAAAAACTCCGGTTTTCGAAAGACCAGCCGGTCTTCATGGATCACCATTGCCCTCTGCGGGGGATAGGAAAACCGCACCACGGGGATCAGGGTATCCGCGTCGGAAGCCTGCAGTTTTTCCACGGCAGTCCGCAGTTTTTCGCGGTGATAAAAGGCGCTGTAGGATAGATGCAGCATGCAAGGTCAAAGGTTTGTCCTCGTTTTTGATACTCGGCAAGGACTTCCAGGATCACATCGTTGGTGCCGGCATGATCGTTGGATGTTTCCGCGCTGCGGAAAAAGGGGACTTTTGCTCCTGCTGCCTTTGCGATCTCCGCGATCTCCTCATCATCCGTGGACACCAGCACCTCATCAAAACAGCCGCTCTGCAGTGCTGCTTCGATGGAATAGCAGATAATGGGTTTTCCGCAGAAGTTCTTGATATTCTTTCTCGGGATCCGCTTGCTGCCGCCCCGGGCAGTAATGATCGCTAATGTTGCCATATATCTCTCCTTGCAATCCTTTATCGTTCCTGTTTGATCTTGCCGCCTTCCACGCGGTAGACAAGATCACACTTTTCAATGGTACCCAGTCTGTGGGCGATGATCACCAACGTCTTCTTTCCGTGGAGCCGGTTGATGGAATCCATCACCGCCGCTTCCGTATCGTTATCCAGTGCCGATGTTGCCTCATCGAGGATCAGCACCTCGGGATCGTAATACATGGCTCTGGCAATACCGATACGCTGTCTCTGACCGCCGGATAAGCGGATGCCCCGCTCTCCGATGCCGGTATCCAGGCCCTCCGGAAGGCTCCGGACATACTCATCCAGCTGGGCTTCCCGAAGGACTTCCCAAACCCGTTCTTCGTCGATCTCCTCTTCGGGAACGCCGAAGGCCACGTTTTTCCGGATGGTGTCATCCAGCATAAAGATCATCTGGGGGATATAGCCAACGTTTTTGAGCCAGCCTCTTGTATTGTTCCGTATATCCACGCCGTCAGCGTAAACGCCGCCGTTCTTTAATTCCAAAAGTCCAAGGAGGATATCCACCACCGTGGTCTTTCCGGCACCGGTGGTACCAACGATACCCACCGCACGTCCCACGGGGATCTTCATGTCCGCATGGTCAAAGATCAGGGCATCCGTTCCGGGATAAGCGTAAACAAGATCCCGCAGTTCGATGCAGCTTTCCACAGGCATCTTCTTCGTTTCGGAAGAAGCAAAACTCATATCCGTGTTTTTGCCGGAGATCTCATCCTGGAGGTTATCGCTGACTCCAAGGAAAAAGGGCTCATAGAAAGCGATGCTGGTGAGCTGGTTATTGATGCGGTTTGCAGAGGGCATCAGACGGATGGCCGCCACCCCGAAAGCAGACAGGATCGGCATCATCGTCGTAAAATCCTGGCCGGACAGCACCATCACCATCATGTAACCCACCATGGCGGCGATACAGATGGTCTCGATCAAAAGCCTGGGAATACTGTTATATAAAGTGTATTTCTGAACGGCGCCTACATAGCCTTCGCCGCATTTTACGTACTCGCTGACAAAATACTGTTCTTTGCCCGCAACCTTGACTTCCTTGATCCCCTGGACCGTCTGGGAGATCCATTTGAACAGGCCGCTGTAGTAATCCTGGTTGTCTTTTCC
>JAFUUM010000414.1 GCA_017477805.1 Lachnospiraceae bacterium | reverse complement strand
ATAATAAGGAATGCCCTGATAATTGATCTTGGATCCAACGGAAGCGTTGTCCGTCCGGAAAGAAGCTTCGTGATAATCCTTTGTTCCTTCATCCGTCAGGTAGAAGGTGTAGCTGTAGGAATAAGAAGTAGCCTCTCCGGAAGCATCTACGGTCGCCACTTTCTTAACATATTCCCAGCCGTCATAGGTATAATCCTTACCGTCCATTTTCAGGGTTCCCCGATAAGGAAGAGTGGACTTGTTCATGTCCTCTAAATAATCCGCTGTTACCGCCACGGATACTGCCTGTCTGGTGGTCAGGGTGTAATAAGTCTTTCCGTCCGCCGCCACGGTATCTCCGGATGTGACGTATTCGCCGGCGGAATTTTTCTCATAAAGTCCGGAGATCGCATCTCCCGCTTTGACATCGTAAACTTCGTACACCGGTTCAGAGCTGGTGGAAAACTTTCCGTTAAAGTACTCTGCGTTGTTTCCGTCACGGAGTTGTAACAGTCCGGAAAGAACACCGCCCATGCTGGAATTTGCGATGGTGAACTGGTCGCCGTGCTTCCAGTAGATGTCGTACAGTCCGTCTGCATCGCTCTGGTTTACCTTTTGGAATTCATCTCTGGGCTTGCAGATCAGCTCTTCGTAGTCGGTTCCATCCACCAGGTTTAAGCCCCCGGCGATCTTAACGATGTATCTTGTTACGTTGGAGTCTCTGTCCTTCTGACCCGCATCGAGAACCTTTAATTCCTGGGTTTCCACGGATACGATCTGGGACAGTTCATCTACCAGGGTATCTCTCTTATCTCTCAGGGAGTTTGCCTTGGTTCCGGTCAGCTCAATGACATTGATCTGCTTATTTAAGTTTGCGATCTCGGATGCCAGGGAGTTGATCTTGTCAACGTTTACCTTTACTTCCGTGTTCAGCGCCTGCTGCTGGATGATCAGGTTTCCGTTCATGTTGTTGAAGTACTCTGCCATACTGGAGAGTTGGCTGATCATATCCGCTTTGGTGGCTGAATCTCCGGGGTTTTTCATGACTTCCTGGAGTTTGGTCTGATACTTTGCAAAGATGGATGTAAATCCGGTGATACCGTCATCGGTAAAGAGACTTTCGATGGTCTCCATGTATGTGGATTTCACATCGAACTCACCCCAGCGGGTGGCGTTATCCCGGTATTTCACATCATAGAAATCATCCCGGATCCGGTCGATGGACAGGGTGTCAACGCCGGCGCCGGCACAACCGTAGTTTGCAAAAACCCGGAGTGCATCGGAGGCTTCCTGCTTCACCTTCTGGCGGCTGTAGCCTTCCGTATCCGCATTGGACACGTTGTTGGCGGTGGTATTCAAGTTTGCATTTGCAGCTCTCAGGCCGCTTCCGCTGATGTATAATCCCCAAAATGTGGAAGGCATCTGGCTCCTCCTCTTTGATCATCCGTCCCGGTCAGCCGTTATCATACGCCAAAGGTCTGGATGATGCTCTCTAACATGGTGTTGATGGTGGTAATGTATCTGCTGTTTGCGTTGTAGGCGTTCTGGAAAGTGATCATGAACTGCAGCTCTTCGTCCGAAGAAACGCCAAGGATCTGTTCTCTTGCATCCCGTGCCGCATCTGCCGTAGCATTCTGAGCATCCAGCAGCGTTCTTGCCACGGAAGAAGAGTTGGTCACCTGCTCAACCAGGTCTCCGTAGTAATTCAGGAAGTTGGATTTCTGGGTCAGATCGGGATTTAATACGTATTCTTCCGCATTAAATGCTTCCGTGAGTTTTTCCGCCGTAGCATAGTCCGCTTCCCCGGACTCCGTGGTAAAGGAAAGCAGGGTGGGCATCTGCAGGAACTTTGTATTCACGGAGATGTTGCCGATGTGATAGCCTTCGCTCTCTGCAACCAGCGTGAAAAGACCGTTTCCCTGATAAGGCTCTTCCGCCCAGCTCTTGCCGTCTGCGGTATAGCCCGCTTCCCCAAGGATCTCACTGATCTTAACAACGATGCCATGGATCAGGTTATCGAACTCCGCTTCCACATTGGTACAGGTTCTGGGGAGGATCCAGGTATCGTAATACTCTTTGTCCTTATTGGTCATCTGTGTCTTCTGATCTTCCGTCAGACCGTTTGTCACATCGTAGAACACCGGAGGTGTAGCTGTGGGATCTGCCGCACTGAATTTGTTCTCGGACAGGAAGTCATTCAATTCCTGCAGCGCAGCGTTGGTCTTGGCCAGCTTTTCTGCGGTGGGATCAAGATCCGACTCGGCTTTTAAGGCTTTGTAGGTCCCCTCAAGCTTTTCTATCTCAGATGTATAATAATGCAGGTCATCGGAAATACCGTACTTATCGCCCCTCGATACCATCAGGGACTTCAGTTTTCCGATGTCGGTATTGATACTGGAAGAAATGGGACGTTTCAGGTTGAACAAGAGCGCCTTGCTGATATCCAGCGTTCCATCGTCTCTTTTCTCTGCGTTAGTCTTCCAGTAGGGGGTATAGAACCCGTATTCATCCTGGTCCAGACCGATCTCATACACCGTATCCCGCTGTACAAAATCCGTATATTCGATCCGAACGTTCATAAACCCGTCGGAATCTTCTTCAAAAGTAATGTTTACCAGCTCCGCCAGCTTATCCACAATGAGATTTCTGCGGTCCCGGAGATCGTTGGCATTCTCGATATTGTCAGTAATGCCATTGGCATTTTTGATCTTGGCTTCGACTTTAACGATCTCGTCGTTTAACTTTGCCAGTTCATGACCGTACTCGTTGATCTTTTCGACGTAGTCTTTGATCTGTCTGTTTAAGTTGTTCTGGTAATCCTTGATGCCGTTATATACTTCCGCCGCACGGTCCAGTAATGTCTGTGCTTTGGAAACAAAAAGCCCCTGTGTTACGGAGCCGGAAGGGTCTTTTGCAAGTTCCTGGATGGAATTCCAAAAATCAGACAATGCTCCGGAAAAAGCCTCGTCTTCATTAGCTTCCTTCAGGATATCCTCGATCTGCATCAACGCATCCGAAGAGATCTCATAAAAAGCCGCTCTTCCGCTTTCAGTTCTATAAGTTTTGTCCAGGAAATAATCTCTGACCTGCCTGGTCTCGCCGTACTGAACGCCGAGCCCCAGCTGTTTAAGAAGTGGAACGTCCGGATTGTTTAAAGACAGAGGGATATATGTGCGGTCTTTTTGAGAGATCTGCTGCCGCGTATAGCCCTCCGTGTTGACGTTAGATATGTTGTGTGCAACTGTATTCAAAGAGTTGCTACTGGTCTGAAGACCGGTAACCCCTACGTATAAGCTTCCCATCAAAGACATGGATGTTTACCCCGCGTGATTTCCTCACGAATCATTGCTTCGCGTCAAACCCGCCTTTGGTGATCCCCAGCAGGCTCCCGTCGTTTACCGCGTTCGCCCCATAGTTGGCAGTTTCCGGCGCGGATCGCATGGCCTGGAGCATATTCAGCTCAAACCTT
>JAFUUM010000413.1 GCA_017477805.1 Lachnospiraceae bacterium | reverse complement strand
TTCTTTTAAGAACGCTGCCAACGCCTGGGGTGCGGTACCGAACTGCCCCGCATGCATGACCCCCTTTTCTTCCATGCTCCGGATGAGGTCCGGCAAAGATTTCAGATGGGTTCCGGAAGGGTCCAGGGCGTTCAGAGCGTTGTACAGAGCAATGACTTCGCAGCCGCAATAGGAAAAGGGACAGACTCCCAGTTTCATGTCGGTATATCTGTTCTGATGCTCGATAAAGCCACCATCCAGGGCGATATCCGTCAGATGCCCCTCGAAATGTTCTCTGTTCACCGCCAGGTTTTTCTCCATGTGCTCGGCTTTGGAGAACTTTTTGAAGTGATACCCTTTATCTACGGGAAGCGTGACCCATTGGCCACGCTCCCCGGTTTTTGACATCATATGAAGGATCGTAAGTAAGATAGTATGTCCCACTTTTTTACTCCGTGTACGCCTCCGACCAGTGTTTCTGGTTATAGAGGTCGGTAAAGACGTAAGTCATCCTTGTATCTCCCTCCGGCAGGAACATGTTGGTGATGACGATATCTTCGCCCACCACCATCTGCTCGCCAAGAAGGAAACTGTCTTCAAAGGTTCCGTCGTAGGAATAGTAATCGCAGAGGAAATCAACGGTGTCTCCCATCTGCAGTTCTCCGTCGAGTTTTCCGGCCATTTCCGTTTCGTCCTCGCCGTAGTCTGCTTCATATCCAACGATATGTCCCTTGGGATATCTTGTATCAAAGACCACGATGAGTCTGGAACGATTGCCGTTTACCAGGGCGGGAATGTAACCGGTGATCACTTCCCCTTCTTCCGTCTGCGCTGTGTCCACGTGGTAGTAAGCCACGATCTGAGCGTTCACGGAAAGCCAGGTTCCGTCGGTGTCAGCAATGAGGTTGCCGTCGTTATCAAAGGTATAGAGATTGTCCAGACCAAGATCGATATAGCCCTGGCCGTCGTCGTAGAAGATGTTCTGGTCTACGCGGCTGACAAGCTTCCACTGCTCATCCGGCAGATGGATGCAAAGCTTTCCTTCGCTGTTCTCGCTCCAGGTAAGGAGCGTCCCGTCAAACTGGTTCTCGCCCACATAGGCTGCCATCTCTTCCGTAGACAGGCTCTTTCCGGTAAAGAAAGAGGTATTTGCTCCGGAGAGACCCTCAATGGTACCGAAACCACCGCTGAGGAAGGATGTTAACAAAGATCCGATCATGTCATCCCCGACGATACCGCCGGAAGAAAGTCCGGACCCCATCAGAGAAGACAGCGGCGATGCGGAGGAAGATCCTCCTGCCACGACCTGTCCTGCGGTCTCCATGCTGGCAAAGGCCTTGATGCAATCGGCGTAAGACTCGTCCATGCCGATGGCATCGTAGGTGTTTACCGCATTGTCAACGTAGGATGTTCTCTGGTACGGGAAGTAAATGGAGATCCCGTATGCATTGGTCATATTGGAACTGGTGCGGTTATATTTCACCGCGCCCTTGATGGCACTTGCCAGGTCTTTTCCCTCCTGGGTGCCCATATTCTCTGCAAGATGGACCAGGTCTACCTGATCGATCCTTGAGGATGTTGCAAATTCACGGCAGCCGTTTCTTGCGGAAGATACGGTCTGGTACTGCTTTTCCGTGATCAGCTTGCTGACGGATTTGGAGAAATCCGAAAGCTCCGAAGGTACGGTAGCGGAAAGTTCCGCAAGGTCGATGACGGAAAGAGTGGTCTTCTGGCCCTGGCACTTGGTGGCACAGGTGTCCACAAAATCATCCACGATCATCTGCCCAACCTGAATGGTGGGCATGGAAGTGTCGGCCGCATACTTTGTCAGCCAGTTGGTGTAATACCAGCCAACGCCGGGTTCCGTTTCTTCCGATGCGATGAGATAATCCGCAAACTCATCCAGCATCAGCGCCGTTTCCATGGTGGCCATGAGGCAGGCGTCAAAGCCGATAAAATCAAAGGTCACACCGCCGTCAGTGAGAGCCTGCTTGATCCCGGCAAGGTTCATGCCCCCTGCGTTTTTGTGTTTTTCATCATACCCGTATCCGCTGACGGAACCACCGCCGTGATCCCAGAAGATCAGGTTCATACGGTTTGCGGGGAACTTTTCCGCACCCCACTTGATAAAGGCGGACAGGGTCTTGGGATCCGTCATGGCCTTATCGCCGTCATCGGGAACAAGACACCGGATGCCGCCGCTCTGGATCTGATAGATCTGGTTGACGCTGCTGCTGATGGCAGTGGTCTTCCATGCCTTGCAGCCACCGGTGTAAACGATGATGTTCAGATCGTCATTTAAGGTGGCCTTGGCCATCTCCGTAAGGTCCGCGGTAGCCATGCCGCTGCGGGACTCAAGATCGGTACCGCACATGTACACAAGGATCGTTACCTTGTCTTCTCCGCCGCCTGCGATGACGGTACGTTTCTCCCTTGCGGAAGAAGCAACGGAAGTGTCTAACTTACCGGTGTTGGCCTTACCGCTCCAGCCCATGGCGCTTGATGAAGACGATGCGCCGCCGAATAAAGAAGCAAGATCCAGCATACTGCTGCCTGTTGAGACCGCTGTTGTTCCGGTCGTGCTTCCTGTCGTTGTGGTCGTTGTAGTGCTATAGCCTGTGGAAGGTGTTTCGGAGGATCCGCCTCCAAAAAGTCCGGAAAGACCTGCGCCACCGCCTCCCAGCAAAAGAAGGATCAGCGGGATCACATAGGTCAGAGGGCTTCTTCCTCTAACGCCTCTGAGCTCTCCGCTTCCCGCACTTGTGGTCCCACCGGATGATGTCTGGGATATCGTCGGCTTCGGTTTCTCAAAACCTCCCGCTTTCCCGCTTCCAACGGGGCCGCTGCCGGTCCCTTCTCCGCGACGATGCAGACTGCCGGTCTGGGCAGTTACATCTTTTTCTCTCCCTGAAGGTCTGTTTTCCATAAGTCTCTCCCCTTAAAACATTGCGATTACGGATGCTCGTAGATCCTCTTCCAGTCAGCCAGGCGATCGATGAGATCACCGTAGGTCTGCAGATTATCCGTCAGTACCGGTGTGGTTGCCGTTGCAAAGGCATCCAGTTCCGGATAATTGACTTCCATGCCCTTTTCAACGAGTTTATCCACCAGTTCTTCCGTCTGCTGTCTGTTCATCTCCCGGTCTGCCTGTGCGGAATGGAGTGCAGCTTCTTCCACGATCTGCTGCTGCTCGGGCGTCAGTTTCTGCCAAACGTTTTCGGAAATGGTAAAGCACATGCCGGAATAGATGTGATTGGTCACGGACAGATATTTCTGCACTTCATAAAGCTTGTTGTTGTAGATCACGGGGATGGGATTTTCCTGTCCGTCAAAATCCCCTCTCTTTAATGCGTCATATACTTCATTAAAGCCAAGGGACTTGGGATTTGCTCCCACCGCTTTCATGGTGGCGATGATCACCGGATTCTCGGGGGTTCTGATCCGAAGACCTGTCAGGTCCTCCGGAGTTTTTACGGCTCTCACATTATTGGTCATGCAGCGGAAGCCGTTGCAATAGTGGGCAAGGACTCTCATGTTGTGATTCAGGAGTCCCTTCTCCACCGAGGCTTCCACGTTGCTGTCCATAAAGGCCCAGGCTTCATCGAAGTCGGCGAACTGGAAAGGCAGGGCGGAAATCCCCATTTTGGGTTCATATTTCGCAAAATTGGA
>JAFUUM010000412.1 GCA_017477805.1 Lachnospiraceae bacterium | reverse complement strand
GGCGTCAAAAACAGGTTAAAGAGTACCGTGATCAGAAGGAGCACCACAATGGATTTCATACCCTTGGCCATAAACCGAAGGGGTACTTTTGATAATTTGATGCAAAGAGCCAAAAACAGGAAGGCAAGAAGATACCCGAAGACATTATTCACCACAAAAAGTGAAACGATGAACCAGAAGGTTGCGATCAGTTTCACTCTCGGATCGAGACGGTGGATCACCGAATCCGTTTGATAATATTGTCCAAGGGTAATATCTCGAATCATGTAATGTACTTTCTTTCCTAAAGTTCCTTTGCCGTGCCCGCGTTTTAGGAACGCATTGCTTCGGCAATACGGATCAGGTCATCCCGGGCCTGATCGATGGTGATGGCGGAGGTGTTGACGGAAAGCCCCGTCTCCTTTGCCAATTCCCGCATCAGGTAAGTCACCTGAGGGAGGCCAAGGCCCATCTTTTCCAGTTCTTCCCCGTGCTCAAACACCTTTTCCGGGGTATCGTGAAAGGCAACGGTGCCGTGATCCATCACAAGGATCCGGTCCGCATACCGGGCCACATCATCCATACTGTGAGAGACTAACACAATGGCCATTCCCGTCTGTTCCTGAATGGATACCACCAGGTCCAGGATCTCCTCCCGGCCTTTGGGATCCAATCCTGCCGTGGGCTCATCCAGGATCAGGATCTCCGGTTTCATGGCCAGTACGCCTGCGATGGCTACACGTCGTTTTTGTCCTCCGGAAAGTTCAAAGGGCGAGACGTAAAAGTTCTCGTCTCCAAGACCCACCTGTTTTAAGGCTTCATAGGCCCGGAGTTCCACTTCGTTCTCATCCAGTCCAAGGTTTCTGGGACCATAGCACACATCCTTAAATACCGTGACTTCAAAGAGCTGATGCTCCGGGTACTGGAACACCAGTCCCACCTTTCCCCGCAGGGCTCTTCTGTCAAACTCCGGATCATGGATGTCTTTTCCATAGAAATAGATATTGCCGGAGGTAGGCTTTAAAAGTCCGTTCAGGTGCTGGACCAGCGTGGATTTTCCGGATCCGGTATGACCGATGAGCCCCAGAAATTCTCCTTCGTGAATGGAGAAAGACACGTCATTTAAGGCCCGTACGGTAATACCGCCTTCGTCATATTCATGTGTCAGATGATCAACGATCAACGCCATGTACATTCCCACCGCTTTTTTATAAGCTTACACGAACTCCCGGCTGTCCAGAATACCATCCGGCATGGGGAGTCCCGCTTTCTTTAATTCATAGGCCAGTTCCGTTACCACCGGAACTTCCAGCCTCAGTTCTTTTAGCTTCTCCACCTGAGAAAAGACTTCTCTGGGGGTACCGCTCATCACGACTTTTCCCGCATCCATGACAAAGACCTTATCCGCATAAACGATCTCTTCCATGTAATGGGTGATGAGGATGGCGGTCATTTTTTCCACATCATTTAAAGCTCTCACCGCCCGGATCACTTCTTTTCTGCCCCGGGGATCCAGCATGGCCGTCGGTTCATCGAGGACGATGCACTGAGGGTGCATGGCGATGACACCGGCAATGGAAACTCTCTGCTTTTGTCCGCCGGAGAGTTTATTGGGAGAGTATTTCCGGAATTCATACATTCCCACGGTCTTTAAGGACTCTTCCACCCGTTCCCAGATCTCCTTCGTGGGAACCCCCATGTTCTCGGGACCAAAGCCCACGTCCTCTTCCACCACCTGACCGATGATCTGGTTGTCCGGGTTCTGGAACACCATGCCCACCTTCTGGCGGATATCCCACAGGTTCTTCTCATCCGCGGAATCCATCTCTTCGATCCACACCGTTCCCTCGGAGGGCACAAGAATGGAGTTGAAATGCTTGGCCAGAGTGGATTTCCCGGACCCGTTATGGCCGAGAATGGCAATAAAATCTCCGGGCTGAACTTCAAGATCCACGTGACTGACGGCTTCCGTCAGATTTTCCACGTTTCCTTCTTCATCCCGGCGAATATATTCATACACCAGATCTTTGGTTTTGATCAGCGATTTCCGATCCTGCATGCGCGCCATCCTCTGTCGTTTCGTACTTTGCAACGCTTTCAATCTTTGATTTTACTGTATTCTCCTGCTTGTTCGCAAGTTTTTTCCTTCTTAGATAAATGAGTCCGACCACATAAAAGAGGACCGCCACCGCGGCACCCACGATGAAAATGCCGTACTGTTTTTCCCCGATCTTTTTCCCGCTGAAGGAATACAGGAAAATATTGGGGAAGCGGCACAAAAACGTGATGGCAAACCACTGCCAGACCGGTTCTTTGGATGTGTAGCCAAACCAGGCATAGGCATCTTTGGGAAGAGGCAGCAGCATGAACATCACATGTATCATCTTCGGTTTGCCTTCATTGATGTAGCCGCCTATCCGGTCCATCTGCTTTTCGGAGAACAGGTTCTCAAGTAAGCTTTTGCCGAACTTTTTTCCAAGCAGGAAGGCAAAAGTATTGCCAAGGCTTGCGGATACGTCGCATAAAAGCGCTCCTTTTAAGCCTCCCAACACATAGCCTGCTGCCATATAGAACGGGGTACCGGGAATGCAGGAGGACATGGTCTGGATCACGATCAGACCGCAGTAGCTGATGAGCCCCCGGATCCCGCGGCTTTCAATATAGGAATGTAAGGAATCCGGATCCTCAACAAAAGCCAGCATAGGCAGGCCCACGGCATAGTACAAAACGCCAAGGAACAGGGCAAGCCCCACAAGGATAAGGATCCGCTTGATGGTTTTCTTTTCCATGTTTCGATGATATCCCCTCTGATTTTACACTTCTCCCATTATACCACCGTGTCCGCGGTTACGGTGTTCTTCTTTTCTGCAGGGTTCAGCGCTTTGTGTTACACTAAGGTAGGCGAGGCCCTCTCCTTTCAGGCTGAGTGGCCACGCAGCAAAACACTTTAAACAAATGATATAAGGAACACTATGGAAAACGAAAAAGAAAAGATCTTCCGGGACATCACGGAAGATCCGGTTGATACAGAAAAAAAGGAAGAGGAAATACAGGAACCTGTCCCTGAAAAGACCGAGAAAACCGATGCGGTTCCTGCCCGGTATGAAGAAAGCACAGACTTAGAAACCCTTCGAAACAAGCTCCTGCTCGAAGCCGAGATCCCGGAAGAGCCGGTGGAAGATGAGAAAGAAGAGCCGAGGGTACCTCTTCGGGAACGGGTCTCAGGTCCCATGGAAAGTCTTTCCCGTGGGCGAAAGAAACTGAAACGCACCTGGAAACGAAGACATTTAACGGTGGTTGCCGTGTTGTTTCTGACCCTGCTTGCGGTGCTGGCGGTTTTAACGCTCCTGATCAAACGGGACAAAAATCCGGTACTAAGCTCCTGTCAGGCTCTGGTCCGGGATCTTTCCGCAAGAGAAGACTATCTGGATGAAGAGACCGGCTATATGGCCACATTTCAGGATATTCTCTCCGGTTATGGGCATGCGCAGTACGATGTGAAGGTAAGTAACATCGACTTATCCGGCCTCACGATTCCCGACCTTCAGGAAGCGCCGGAAGAAGAACTGCCTGACCTTTTGCCCGGAGAAGAAGATGCAAAAGCACCTTACGCATCCTCCGTGAACTCCCTGGCCTCTGCTGAAAAGATCCTGAAGAAGATGAGTTCCCGCCTGAAAGCGGATCTGTCCGGAGACATCTATCGGGATCCGGAGAATAAGGTACTTTCTGCAAACACCAACATCAATGCTTTCAGCATGGACGTTGCTTCTGTGGATCTGTGGGCCAAAGACAAGGACCTGTACCTGATCCTGTCTCCCCTGATGGACGAAGCCGTCACTTTCTCCTCCGAACACATTGGAGAGCAGGTAAACGGTTCCGGCACCGCCACCTACCTTGGGCTTGATACCATGCCCGATCTCAGTCTTCCCCTGTACATCCGGGGCAATCTCTCGGACATCTTCGGAAGCGAGTTTTTCTTGAAAAATGCCGGGGATATCGAAGCCTTTTTGATGAACATGGAACTGGCGGATACCCCCGTAGAAGACGAGATCACCTTAAACGCCAATACCACCAGAGCTCTTCTTTCTTATGAAATGAAGACCGACCGTGAAAAGACAAATGCGCTGTTATACGACATGGCGGAAACCCTGAAGATGACCGCAGATCAGGACCTGACGGATAAGATCCTCTTATCCGATCCCGTTCTGAATTTTGCAGTGGACGATGAAGACCGCATCAAGGTTCGCCGGATCTCCACCGCCGAGCCCCTCCTTCTACAGATTTCCGAAGAAAGCGGTACCTGGGAAGTAACCTTTGACCTAAAGCTCACCGCTGAAGCCGTTCCTTCCGACCGGACGCAGCTTACCCTGCACCTGAAGGGGCCTGCCGGAGAAAACTGGGATCTTACCATGGAAACCGTTTACTCCCAGACCAAATCCGATGCCCTGGAAAAGAGAAGCGGTGTCGCCGGCAAGCAGCGGGCCGTAGATTTTAACGTCACCTCCATCCATAATGGGGAAGGCGCTCTGGAAGGATATCCAAAAAATCTGACCCTGGAGTATAAGTCCGTAGCTGCTACCGCGGATCACAGCCTGACTTACGATATCAATCTCCTGACTCCGGAAGATACCTATGAATTTTATGTGGAAGCCGAGATCCTTGATTACGGTAAGGATACTCTGACCCTGGATCTTCGCCATGTGCGTCTTCTGAATGGTGAAGATATGCTCTTTGGCCTCACCGGTGATCTGAAACTGGACACGAAAAAAGATGACATTCCTCTGCCTGACCGCGAAGAAAATGCCATCTCCGTATTTACCCTTTCCGTCAGCGAAGCCGAAAAACTGTTTCAGGGGTATCTTCGAAATCTCTCCGATGAGATCTCCAGATATATGAGTGGTGCAGATCTGTTCGGCTTTGGATTTGGCCGCTGATCAAAACCGGCCTTCTAATATCCGGGCTTTTCAAAATGCATGTAGTCGGTGCTGGAGTTCCAGCTCCCGCCCCAGATAAAGCCCCGTTCCGTAAATAACCGGTAAGCCAGATCATTCTCGTCGATGCGATGAGGAGATCCATCCCGGTTTACGTAATTTTCACTCCCCGCAGGGTTCACGGCAGCGATCTCACCATCGCTGCCGTATTTGATCTCCGGGTTGTACACGGGATTGATGTCCACAGCCATGCCGTATCCGTGTCGTGAAAGCCTGCTGCTCTTCCCGATGTTCCGGTAGTTAAAGCAGGAGGTGTTATTGGCAGCCATGGAGCGGTCATCGCTTCCTTCAAAGGCTTCCACAAGCTGCATGCTTTCAATCTGATATCCGCTCACGTAGAGTTCCCGGAAGATCAATAACAGGTCTTCGGCGATGCTCTTGTTACAGATCATCTCTCCCACTTCTTCCACGCCCTCAAAGTTTACAAAGGTGATGTGCAGAAGACGAAGATCTTCAAAGTCCAGTTCCGGAACACCCTCTGCGGGAATGGAGATGCCTTTGATGGTCTCTATAAGCTGCGGCGTCAAAAGTTCCGCATAGAAAACAGGCTCCCTGTCCGGGAGCCTTGTTTCTTCATTCAGATCCTGTTCTGTTTCCTCATCGTTCTCTTCAGCAGGAGCCTCTGTCGCCTCGGGCGCAGTCCCTTCCGTTTCGGAAAACGTGACGGTCCCGTAAGCCGCCTCCGGATGCTTGTCGGCATACTCGGAGAGAGACTCACCGCTTGTGATCACATGGACCAAAAAGGCCATGACGGTGATACAAGCCAGGATCATAAACAGATTTTTCCATAATGGATTTTTTGAAAAATTATGCGGTCTGATTCTTTTCTTCCTGTGCTTTCTTGATCTTATCGGTCAGAAGGGGAACGATCTTGTTCAGGTCGCCAACGATACCGTAATCAGCTACATCAAAGATGGGTGCGGATGCATCCTTGTTGATGGCGATGATGATATCGGACTCTTCCATACCTGCCACGTGCTGGATCGCACCGGAGATACCGATAGCGAAATACAGATGAGGACGAACGGTCTTACCGGTCTGTCCAACCTGCTGATCCTTGTCACACCAGCCGGAGTCTACAGCTGCACGGGAGCAGGAAACAACGCCGCCCAGAGCATCTGCCAGATCCTGAAGCAGTGCAAAGTTCTCTTTGGAACCAACGCCTCTACCACCGGATACCAGAACCTTAGCAGCGCTGATATCTACGGTATCGTTCACCATCTTAACAACCTTTTCCACTTCTACGTAGCAGTTGTTCTTGGTGAAGCCGGGGTTGAACTCGATAACCTCAGCCTTTGCGCCGGCCTTCTTATCGATCTTCTGCATAACGCCGGGACGAACGGTAGCCATCTGAGGACGATGATCGGGGCAGGCGATGGTAGCGATGGTGTTACCACCGAATGCGGGACGGGTCATCAGGAGCTGTCCGTGTTTCTGTTCCTGACCTTCTGCAACCGTCAGAGGGAAATCACCGATCTCCAGTACGGTACAGTCAGCGGTCAGACCGGTATGTACTCTTGCGGAACATCTGGGAGCCAGATCTCTTCCGATGGCGGTTGCGCCATAAAGTACGATGTCGGGCTTGAATTCTTTGATGATGCTGCATACAGCGTGAGCATAGGGCTCGGTTCTGTATACTTCCAGCTCGGGATCGTCAACAACGATCACCTTGTCTGCGCCATATTCAGCCAGCTGGTCTGCAAGGCCCTTAACGTCCTTACCAAGCAGCATGGCGGTTACTTCTGTATTCAGATCTTTTGCCAGATCCGTTGCCTTGCCGAGAAGCTCGAAGGAGATATTGCTGATCTTCCCATCGACCTGCTGGGCGAAGACATATACGCCTTTATATTCTTCTAAAGCCATTTTGAATACCTCCTTAGATCACGAACTTTTCTTTTAACGTATTTACGATGTAGTCAGCTGCTTCCGCTGCACCCAGGTTGTCTACCTTGGTACCTGCGCCCTTACGAACCTTATCGGAAGCTTTTGCGATCTTGGTAGGAGAACCTGCCAGACCGATGTTGGAGTCATCTACATCCTTTAAGTCTGCACGGCCCCATACGGTGATCTCCTTCTTGTAAGCATCGAAGATGCCGCCGGGAGTCATGTATCTGGGCTCGTTCAGCTCAGCCAGTGCGGTGATCAGGCAGGGCATTTTTGCTCTGACAACATGATATCTGTCTTCATACTGACGCTCAACAACAACGGAGTCGCCTTCCACTTCGATCTTCTGAGCATAGCTGATCACGGGAATACCCAGGTGCTCGGACAGCTGAGGTCCAACCTGTGCGGTATCGCCATCGATAGCCTGACGGCCGGTGATGATCAGATCGTATTCCAGATTGCGGATGGCACCAGCCAGTGTGGTGGAGGTTGCCCAGGTATCGGCACCGCCCAGTACGCGGTCGGTTACCAGGATTGCCTTGTCGGCACCCATAGCCATAGCCTCACGAAGAACGTCCTCAGCCTTGGGAAGACCCATGGTAACAACGGTGATCTCAGCGCCGTACTGCTCTTTTAATCTCAGAGCAGCCTCAAGGCCTGCCTTATCATCGTGGTTCATGATCGTCTCCATCGCTGCACGGTCCAGGGAGCCATCGGGTTTGAATTTCACTTCGCCTGCGGTATCAGGCACCTGTTTTACACAAACAACAATTTTCATTGTATAGTCTCCTTTTCCAATTATCTAAGAAGTGCACCGGAGATGACCATTCTCTGAACCTCGGAGGTTCCTTCATAGATCTCGGTGATCTTGGCATCGCGCATCATTCTCTCTACATCGTACTCTCTGATGTAGCCGTATCCGCCGTGAAGCTGTACGCACTCGGTGGTAACAGCCATAGCAGTCTCAGCTGCGAACAGCTTTGCCTTAGCAGCTTCCACGGTGTAAACCTTCTGGGTCTCTTTTGCCTTTGCAGCTGCGTAAACCAAAAGCTTTGCAGCCTCGATACGGGTAGCCATGTTGGCGATCTGGAAAGAGGTGTTCTGCTGAGCGGCAATGGACTTACCGAACTGCTTTCTTTCCTTGGTGTAGGCGATGGTCAGATCCAGAGCGCCCTCTGCGATACCCAGAGCCTGTGCAGCAATACCGATACGGCCGCCGTCCAGGGTGTGCATAGCGATCTTGAAACCTTCACCCAGCTTACCCAGCAGGTTTTCTTTAGGGATGCGGCAATCGGTGAAGATCAGCTCGTAAGTGGAAGATCCTCTGATACCCATCTTCTTTTCCTTGGTACCGAAAGTAAATCCGGGAGTTCCCTTCTCCACGATGAAAGCGGAGATGATCTTCTTGGATCTGCCCTTAGCATCGGTAACGATGTCGGTCACTGCGAAGATGATGTAGATATCAGCTTCTTTACCGTTGGTGATAAAGCACTTACTGCCGTTTAATACGTACTCATCGCCGTCCAGAACAGCCTTGGTCTGCTGTCCCTGAGCGTCGGTACCTGCGCCGGGCTCGGTCAGACCGAAAGCACCCAGCTTTTCACCCTTAGCAAGGGGAACCAGGAATTTCTGTTTCTGCTCTTCCGTACCGTAGTGCAGGATGGGATCGCAGCACAGAGAAGAATGAGCGGACACGATAACTGCGGTGGTACCGCAAACCTTTGCCAGCTCTTCTACGCACATAACGTAGGTCAGGGGATCACAACCCTGTCCGCCGTACTCCTTGGGTACCGCAATACCCATGAAGCCGTATTTCTGCATCTTTTCAACTGTTGCTCTGGGGAAGGTCTCAGTTTCATCTGTTTCCTGTGCCAGAGGCTTTACTTCGTTCTGGGCGAAATCCTGGAACAGTTTTCTCGCCATCTCATGTTCTTTGCTTAACTGAAAGTCCATGTTTTATTATTCCTCCGTTTATAAATGGTGATCGGGGGCAATAAAAATTGCCCCCTAAAATGACGTAACTCAGCGCGCGTCTACAGGTACCTTGCCGCCGTCAGCGTAGTTGTAGAAACCGATGCCGGTCTTTACGCCGAGGTGCTTACCGCGAACCATCTTGCGCAGCAGCGTGCATGCGCGATACTTGGAGTCGCCGGTCTCTTTGTAGATAACGTCCATGATCGCAAGAACGATATCCAGTCCGATGTAGTCGCCCAGCTCCAGGGGACCCATGGGGTGGTTGCATCCCAGCTTCATAGCGGTATCGATGCCTTCGATGCTTGCGATACCTTCGGAGTAAACCTGGATGCCTTCGTTGATCATGGGGATGAGGATACGGTTAACAACAAATCCGGGAGCCTCTTCCACCTGTACAGGGGTCTTGCCCAGTTTCTCGGAGATCTCTCTAACCTTTGCAACATCCTCAGCGGGGGTGTTGATGCCGGCGATGATCTCAACCAGCTTCATAACAGGTGCGGGATTGAAGAAGTGCATACCAACGATGGGCTTCTTTAATCCGGAACCGATCTCGGTGATGGATAAAGAAGAAGTGTTGGAAGCGTAGATGCAGTTCTCGTTCTTAACGATGTTCTCCTGCAGCTCCTTGAAGCACTGCTTCTTCAGATCCATAACTTCCAGTGCAGCCTCAACAACAAGATCGGGATCTACAGCCTGGTCATTTAATCCGGTCTGGATCTTTCCAAGGATCTTGTCAGCATCTGCCTGTTCCATTTTGCCTTTGGCAATTCTCTTGTCAAAACCTTTTTTGATGTTCTCTTTACCGCCATCAGCGAATTCCTGCTTGATGTCGCAAAGATATACTTTCTCGACTTCGTCGCACTGTGCGAAAGCCTGTGCGATACCTCTTCCCATTGTGCCTGCGCCGATTACTGCTACTTTCATGATTCTTCCTCCGTAATATGATTTATGAATTGGTGAAATTCTTTTCTTTTCTCTTCTCTAAGAAAGCGCTCATGCCTTCCATCTGGTCGTGGGTTTCGAAGCAGCCGCCGAAGAGCTTTTCTTCGATGACGATGGCTTCTTCCATACCTGCCTCAAGACCGTCATTGATGGCCTTCTTGCAGTTGCGTACTGCGATGGGAGCGTTCATTGCGATGCCGTTTGCGATCTTTTCAACAACGGGCATCAGCTCTTCCTGAGGAACCACCTGATTAACAAGACCGATACGGAATGCTTCGTCAGCCTTGATGTTTCTTGCGGTGTAGATCATCTGCTTTGCCATGCCGGGGCCAACGAGACGGGCAAGTCTCTGAGTGCCGCCAAAGCCGGGAGTGATACCCAGGCCAACTTCGGGCTGGCCGAATACAGCGTTGTCGGAGCAGATCCGGAAATCGCAGCTCATGGCGATCTCACATCCGCCGCCCAGTGCGAAGCCGTTAACAGCTGCGATCACGGGGATGGGCAGGGTCTCAATCTGTCTGAAGATGTCATTACCCTTCTTACCGAAAGCTTCGCCCTCTGCCTTGGTCAGGGAGCTCATCTCACCGATGTCTGCGCCTGCAACAAAGGACTTCTCGCCTGCACCTGTGAGGATCAGGCATCTGATCTCGTTTACGTCCACGCCTTCGATCACTGTCTTTAAGTCATCGAGGACTGCGGAGTTTAATGCGTTCAGGGCTTCGGGTCTGTTGATGGTCACAACGCCCACAGCACCTTTTACTTCATAATTTACAAATCCCATGGTCTTATCTCCTTATCAGAAGTGATTAGTCACGCTCAACGATGGTTGCGCAGCCCATACCACCACCGATACACAGAGTAGCAAGACCCTTCTTGGCATCTCTTCTCTGCATCTCGTGAAGCAGGGTTACGAGGATACGGCAGCCGGAAGCACCTACGGGGTGACCCAGTGCGATAGCACCGCCGTTTACGTTCAGTTTGTCTTTGTTGAAGCCAAGGTCCTTAGCAACTGCTACGGACTGAGCAGCGAAAGCTTCGTTAGCTTCGATCAGATCCATATCGTCAACGGTAAGGCCTGCCTTAGCCATTGCCTTCTTGGTTGCAGCCACAGGGCCAACACCCATGATGGAAGGATCTACGCCGCCAAGAGCACCTGCAACGAAAGTAGCCATGGGCTTAACGCCAAGCTCTTTTGCCTTCTCTTCGCTCATAACAACTACAGCTGCAGCACCGTCATTGATACCGGAAGCGTTACCGGCGGTAACAACGCCGCCTTCCTTCTTGCCGGAGCAGCACTTTAATGCTGCAAGGCCTTCAGCGGTAGTACCGGCACGAGGGCCTTCATCGGTGTCAACGATAACAGTGTTCTTCTTCACTTTTACTTCTACGGGAACGATCTCGTCTTTGAACTTGCCTTCCTTCATAGCCTTTTCGCACTTCTGCTGGCTCTCAGCGGAGAAAGCATCCAGCTCTTCTCTGGTGAGGTGCCACTGCTCAGCTACGTTCTCGGCAGTGATCATCATGTGATAGTTATTGAAAGCGTCGGTCAGAGCATCATTTACCATGGTGTCAACCAGAACGCCGTTGTTCATACGATAGCCGAAACGACCATTCATCATGGCGTAAGGTGCCAGAGACATGTTTTCCATACCGCCTGCTACAACAATGTCGGCATCGCCTGCCTTGATCATCTGAGCAGCCATGTTTACTGCATTTAATCCGGATCCGCAAACAACGTTTACGGTAACGGCAGGTACCTCAACGGGAAGGCCTGCTTTGATGGATGCCTGACGGGCAACGTTCTGACCAAGACCTGCCTGGATTACGCAGCCCATATATACGTGATCAACCTGCTCGGGTTTCACACCTGCTCTGTTTAAGGCCTCCTTGATTACGATAGATCCAAGCTCTGCAGCGGGAACTGTGCTGAGGGCTCCGCCCATCTTACCGATCGCTGTACGACATGCACCTGCAAGTACTACTTTGTTTCCCATGAGATACCTCCATTTTCATCCTATAATGTATTGTATTTTTGTGCGTACAAAGTTTGTTATTTTTTTGTCACACCACTTTGTTAAGAATAGCACAAGGGTCTTCCATTTGCAAGACAAAACAAGGAATCCGGCAAAAGAAACTAAAAATACGACTCCGGTTTTTTATCCGGAGCCGTATTGCGTAATTTTATGATTTTGAACTTGTTACTTTCTGACTGTTTTCTTCTTATTCCTCGGGTTCGATGAGGCCGTAGGTGTTTCCTTTTCTCTTATATACCACGTTCACCTGATCGGTTTCCGCATTATAGAATACGAAGAAGTCATGTCCGAGAAGTTCCATCTGTACGCAGGCATCTTCCGCATACATGGGTTTGATATCAAATCTCTTG
>JAFUUM010000411.1 GCA_017477805.1 Lachnospiraceae bacterium | reverse complement strand
GGTGTTAACTACAAAGTTTACAAGAACACTTTCATGAACTTTGCATTCAAGGGCACTGCTTACGAAGAGCTGAGCAATCTGCTTGAAGGACCCAGCGCAATGGCTACCTGCGATACCGATGCTACCGCAGCAGCCAGAGTGATCTGCAAATTCGCGAAAGAAGCTCCTGCACTGGAGGTTAAGGGCGGCGTGATCGACGGCGTTGTATATGATGCAGCCGGCGTTCAGACCATCGCTTCCATTCCTTCCAGAGACGAGCTGCTGTCCAAACTGCTTGGCAGCATCCAGTCTCCCATCACCAACTTCGCTCGCTGCATGAAGCAGCTGGCTGAAAAAGGTGGCGCAGCAGGCGTAGAAGCTCCTGCAGCTGCTGAGGAGGCACCCGCAGCAGAAGCCGTCACGGCTCCCGCTGAAGAAGCAGCTCCCGCTGCTGAAGCTACTGAAGCTTAATATCAACAAGAACATTAGATTAGTAATCAAAATACGAAATGGAGGAAATTCATCATGGCAAAGTTATCCACACAGGAACTTATTGATGCAATCAAGGAACTGTCCGTACTGGAACTGAACGATCTGGTAAAGGCATGTGAAGAAGAGTTTGGCGTATCTGCAGCAGCAGGTGTTGTTGTAGCAGCAGCAGGCGCAGGCGCAGCAGCAGCTGAGGAGAAGACTGAGTTCGACGTAGAGCTGACCGACGCTGGCGCAGAGAAGATCAAGGGTATCAAGGTAGTTCGTGAGATCACCGGTCTTGTTCTGAAGGAAGCTAAGGAAGCAGTTGAGTCCGCTCCCAAGGTTCTGAAAGAAGCTACCACCAAGGAAGATGCTGAAGACATCAAGAAGAAACTCGAAGAAGTTGGCGCAAAGGTTACTCTGAAGTAATTTTCGTAAAGCCTTTTCAAAAGCCCCGGGCCTTATGGTTTGGGGCTTTTTGTATTCCCCGGAAAATCTCGGGGAAAGTTTTTGAAAAAAGTACTTGCACACACTTTGCATTTGTGGTAAGGTATATGGTGCTTTACTTTGGCGCAGTGGCTTTTTGCGCCCAAAAATAACTAATTATACGGAAAGAACGGGGTGATTGTCAATGGAAAAATACAGATTACGTCCCATTGGATCCGGCGACCGGATGCGCATGAGTTATCAGCGCCAGAAGGAAGTTCTGGAGATGCCAAACCTGATCGAAGTTCAGAAAGATTCCTACGAATGGTTTCTGAAGGAAGGTCTCAAAGAGGCATTTGCAGATATTTCTCCGATCACGGATTACAGCGGTCAGTTTAGTCTGGAGTTCGTAGATTTTGAACTTTGCAGGGACGAAGTGAAGTATTCTATTGAGAAGTGCAAAGAAAGAGACGCAACGTATGCGGCACCTCTCAAGGTTAAGGTCCGTTTCCATAATAAGGAAAAAGACGAGATCAGCGTACATGAGATCTTCATGGGCGATCTGCCTCTTATGACGGACACCGGTACTTTCGTTATCAACGGTGCTGAACGTGTAATCGTCAGCCAGTTGGTCCGTTCTCCCGGTATTTATTATGATATCAGCAAGGCAAAATTCGGTAAGGAACTGTATGCCTGCCAGGTGATCCCCAACAGAGGAGCATGGCTGGAGTACGAGACCGATGCCAACGACATTTTCTATGTTCGTGTGGACCGTACCCGTAAGGTACCCATTACCGTTCTCATCCGTTCCCTCGGTGTCGGCACCAATGAGGAGATCAGAGAGCTCTTCGGTGACGAGCCAAAGCTGGAAGCAAGTTTTGCGAAAGATCCTTCTACCAACTATCAGGAGGGTCTCTTAGAGTTGTACAAAAAGATCAGACCCGGCGAGCCTCTCAGCGTAGACAGCGCAGAGTCCCTGATCCATGGTATGTTCTTCGACCCCAGACGTTATGATCTGGCTAAGGTCGGCAGATATAAATTCAATAAGAAGCTGATGCTCAGAAACCGTATCCGCGGTAAAGTCCTGGCAGAAGACGTGATCAACACCGAGAGCGGTGAGCTGATCGCAGCTGCAGGTACCACTGTGACCGCAGAACTGGCAGACGAGATCCAGAACGCAGCAGTAGCAGGCGTATGGATCGAGACCGAGGAGCGCAAGGAAAAGGTTCTGTCCAACCTGATGGTTGATCTGAAAACCTACGTTGACTGCGATCCCGAAGAACTGGGTATCACCGAGCTGGTTTACTATCCTATCTTAAAGACCATGCTGGATGAGTATGCAGATGATAAGGAAGCTCTGTTAGAGGCGATCAAGCGCGACGTGCACGATCTTGTTCCCAAGCATATCACCGCCGATGATATCCTTGCTTCCATCAACTACAACATGCACCTTGAGTACGGTATCGGTAACGCAGATGATATCGATCATCTGGGCAACCGTCGTATACGTGCGGTGGGAGAGCTTCTCCAGAACCAGTACCGTATCGGACTTTCCAGACTGGAGAGAGTTGTCCGCGAGAGAATGACGACTCAGGACCTGAGCACGATCACAGCCCAGAACCTCATAAATATCAAACCCGTGACCGCGGCAGTCAAGGAGTTCTTCGGCTCCTCACAGCTGTCACAGTTCATGGACCAGAATAACCCTCTCGGAGAGCTTACGCATAAGAGGAGACTTTCCGCCCTCGGACCCGGAGGACTTTCCAGAGACAGGGCGGGCTTTGAGGTCCGGGATGTGCACTATTCGCATTACGGAAG
>JAFUUM010000410.1 GCA_017477805.1 Lachnospiraceae bacterium | reverse complement strand
CTGTGTATCCGGAGCGGTGGGCAAACCGTCTTGGAGAGGCTGTAACCAAGGATTTATCTATTGGAGAACCGGTTTAAAAATTTTTGAAAACCCCTGTTGACTCTTCCCTTAGGGAACCCCTTAAGGTGGATTTATCAAAACAATAAGGAGGTTCCAATCATGTGTACTTTAACGAGAAGATCGAGAAAGTCGGCGAATTCGTGATGGAAGCCAGAAGCCAGTACTGGCATTGTTATAAATAAAAAATATGAATTTTGGCCCGGGGGGACGGAGTCGATGGTCCATTTTTAAAAATGAGCCAGGAACTCCGTCCCCCTGGTCCACTTTGGTTAGAAGCGTACGGTGGCGACGTAGTCGATATGTTTCGGTGTGGGAAGACCGGGATCCTCGACTGTGATGGAAGGCTGTTTTCCTTCGGAGATCAGTTGGCTTTCGAAATGATACAGGGCAATGCCCACATCGATCTTCTGGAGATCATAGTCGGGAGTGATGTATCCCGCATCGTGCTTTACATAGAAGTGTGCGGCGTTATCGATCACAACAACGCGCCAGGGCTGTTTGTTTACCGCCGAAGGGGCGATCCTGACAGCTTCCAGGGCATCCGTGAGACGACCTTTGTTCCCGGCAACGGACTCCGGAAGAGGGGTATCGAAGTTTTCATCGAAAAACAGGTCTTCGAATTTCAGCCGGGAGTCTGCCTTGACGCCTTTTCGCATTAATGCTTCCTTCATGGACATCCTCTCGGATGCTTTGCCAAGGGGACTGACGCAGGGCATAACTTCGTTTTCTTCGACATGGCAAGCTTTCTCGAATTTGCCTCTGGGCATGGTTCCACCGATCCATACGGTACCAAGGCCCAGCTCATGGGCTTTCATCAAAAGCTTTTCAAAGCTGTATCCGTAGGCTGCTTCCAGGTTGGAGGCTCCTTTTTGCACGACAGCGGTAACGTATTCTTTTTCACCTGTGAGAACAGGGCTGGAGAGGTCCTCATTCTCTGCATTCAAAAAGGCAAAGCGGATCTTTGTGCCAAATGGGTTGGTCATGTTTTCGGCAAATTCCTGTAATGTCGTCAGGACTGCGCCGTCGGGCCAATTGCCGTCAAATGTTCTTACACTTCTTCTTGTTTTTGCAAGTTCCAAAAAACTGCTCATAGTATTCACCTTCCTGTTAGTGTTTGATCTTGGCCTAAAGGCCGTGTTCACGTCATAGGGCATTTCCTGCCGGTTTAAACATACCGGTTCAGAAATGAAAAGACTTTGGAAAAATAGGTGTCGGGGTCAAGATACATAGCGTGGCCGTGTCCTGCGCCCTCCGCCACATATATCTCTTTTTCCGTGGGACAGGCTTCGTATAAGGGATAGACCATATCCGCATGTACGAAATTGTCCTCAGAGCCGTGAGCAAAGAAGATGGGGACTGTGGCCTTACGCACCTGTTCCAGAGAAGATGCTTCGTGGAAATTATAGCCTGCACGATAACCGGAGATTACGGATGCGGTGTCCAGAACCGGGAAAGTGGGGATATGGAACAGGTAAGCCACTTCGTCGGAGAAGATATCCCATACGGAAGTGTAGCCACAGTCCTCCACGATGGCTTTTACATTGGAAGGAAGTTCTTCTCCGGATGTCATCATCACCGTAGCACCGCCCATGGAAACACCGTGGAGGATGATCCTTGCCTCCGGGTCTTTTTCGACCAGGTAACGGATCCAGGATACGATATCATCTTTGTCAAGCCATCCCATTCCGATATAGTTTCCTTCGCTTTCTCCATGCCCCCGGAGATCTGGCATCAGGATATTGAAGCCGGCTTCCGCATAATAAGCGGCATAGCCCAGCATGTGTTCTTTTTGACTGGTGTAGCCGTGAACGATCAGGGCATAGCGGTGATCATTCGTTTCTGCGGGATAGAAGATCCCTTTTAACGAAAGCCCGTCATGGGATGTGATCCCAACGTCTTCTCCGGCTGAGGTGATATCCGCCAGCCAAGTTTTGGTCTTCTCCGTGATGAGCTTTGTGTTTTCTTCGATCAAAAGCT
>JAFUUM010000409.1 GCA_017477805.1 Lachnospiraceae bacterium | reverse complement strand
GAAGAAGATCTCCCAGCAATCTGGGCCGAGAAGAGAGTGGCCTATGACGCGTAGATCGAAGCCCAGAAGATCAAGTACGGGATCAAATAAGGAGTAAGCTACATGTGCGGAATTTGCGGCATTTACAATAAAACAAACAGAGACAAGATCGAAGCTGCCACTATCGATAAGATGCTGGCGAAGATCCGTCACAGAGGACCCGACGGAGAAAAGTCCATGATCCTCGGTAGAGCCGGTTTTGGCTTTACAAGACTGAGCTTCCTGGACCTTAAAGGCGGTATGCAGCCTCTTCAGAACGAAGAGAAGACCGTGACCATGATCTGTAACGGTGAGATCTTCAACTATCAGGAACTTCGTGACGAACTCATGGCAAAAGGTCATGTTTTTGCAATCGGTACCGACGTGGAAGTTATTGTCCATCTGTATGAAGAATACGGTATCGAATTCCCCAAGATGCTGAATGGTCAGTTTGCCATTGCGCTTTACGACCATCGCACCGAGGAGATGTTCCTGGTAAGAGACCAGATCGGTATCTGCCCTCTGTTCTATACCGAATATGACGGTCGTATCCTGTTTGGTTCCGAGATCAAAGCGATCCTGGAATATCCCGGCGTGCCCCGGAAACTCAACATGAAGGCCGTGGATCAGCTCATGAACTATCCCGGCGTTGTTTCTCCCGAGACCTTTTTTGTGGGCATCCGTTCCGTAAGAGCGGGCCACATGCTTCGGATCCGTGGAGAAAAGGACATCGAAGACATCGAGTTCTGGGATCTGATCTATCCCAAGGAAGACGAAGAAGATAAGGGCGAAGCCTATTACGTAGAGCGCCTCCGGGAGCATATCAAAAAGGCCATCTCCAGAAGACTGATCGCAGATGTGCCCATCGGATTTTACATTTCCGGCGGTCTCGACAGTTCCGTTGTAGCCTGCTACATCGGCAAGTTTTTGTTAAACAGTTATTATTCCTTCTCTGCGGAGATCGGTTCCGGCGAACTGGATGAGAGTGAGTTCCAGAAGATCGTCAAAGATACGGTGGAGTCCACCCACTACAGCACTTACGTGGGGGAAAAGGAGATCTGGGAAAACCTGGGTTCCGTGATCTATCATGCAGAGTCCGCGGTAAAAGAAAGTTATGACGTAGCAGCCTTCAGACTTTCCGAACTGGTACAGAATTCTCCCGCTAAGGCAGTCCTTACCGGCCAGGGTTCCGACGAGTTCTTCTGCGGTTATGTAGGCTATATGCTGGATCTCTTCCGCAACATGCAAAAGGGTAAGATGACCCAGGCGGAACTGGAAGTCAACGAAAGACTTTGGGGCGATCCCTATTTCCGTTATGAGCGTATCCATCCCGAGATCCGCGAGATCCACAAGCAGATCTACAGCGAGAACGTTCGCGGGGAGATCGAGAACTTCTCTGCATTTGCAACAAGCCCCATCGATGTGAAGAAAGTGGAAGGCTTATCTTCCCAGAAACGCCGTTCCTACATCGATTACAAACTGCGTCTTTCCGACCACCTCTTAACGGAGCACGGAGACCGCATGTTCTTCTCCCATTCCGTGGAAGGCAGACATCCTTTCCTGGATAAGGAGCTTCTTGAATTTGTGATCACCATTCCCGATAAGTACAAACTGAACGGGACCAATGAAAAATATATCCTGAAGAAAGCCGGAGAGGGCATCGTTCCCGACGCGATCCTTAAGAGAAAGAAATTCCCCTTCCAGGCTCCCGGTATGTCCGCTATGGTAAAGGCCACCGGCGGCGGAGACTTCCTGGCAGATGATATCGTCAGAAAGTACGGCATCTTCGATCCTGCGTACGTGCAGAAGATGAAAGAAGATTACCGTCAGGATAATTTTAAACTCATGGGAGCTTATGAGATCGACTATCTGTTGATCGTTATGACAACAACCATGCTTTGCGAGACCTATGGTCTTACCTTGTAATTTATTTTGATCGGAGTATCCGGACATGGCCAAGAGCCACAGAATCAAGAACAACAAAAAACAACCGCATATCCTTCGTGAGCGGGAAAAGCACGAGCGGACCTATCATGGCGAGTTCGAGCAGGAACCGGAGTACTTCGATGAGGAGGAAACTTATTCCGACGAATGGGATGAGTCCTATGAAAACGGGGAAGCGTATTACGATGAGGATTCTTACGCCGAACCGGAGTATGTAGAACCCGGATATGAAGAAGGTTCTTACGAAGAGGGCACCTACGAAGTAGGGGCCTATGAAGAAGAGGCCTATGAAGAAGGGGACTACGAGGAACCTGCATACGAAGAACCTGCATATGATGAAAACGAAGTTTATGCAGGCGAAGGAACCTACGAAGATCAGGGTTACTATGAAGAGCCTCAGGACGCTGGTTACGAAGACGGCGCCTACGAAGGCGGATACGAAGAACAAGCCTACGAAGAGAACGGCTACGATGAAGCCGAAGAGTACGACAGCGAGGACGACTTCCGAAGCGAGTACGATGAACCCCGTGTCGTAAAAAAGAAAAAGCACAAAAAGAAAAAACGCAGGAAAGCATCTGCTTCCAAGGCTCGCGGAAAACAGTCGGGCAAGAAGTTTTTGTACATCGGTATCGCAGCCTTGACGGCAGCAGCCATCCTGATCACCGTTGCTTTGACGGTCAGCGAGTACAAAAAACGGGTCTACACAAAAGCCGTTGTGGAAGCCGGCGACCAT
>JAFUUM010000408.1 GCA_017477805.1 Lachnospiraceae bacterium | reverse complement strand
GAAGCTCTTTCCGAGCTGATGAAGAACCATGCCAACGTCAGGATGTTCCCTTATCGAAGACTCGTTTCTGAGATCGGAGAACGGACAGCCTTTTCCGAGAAAACCTGGTACATGGGGAAGATCCCCTTTAGCTCGGAACTCCAGAAGGCATTGGTGGAAAAGATCCTGCACTGCGTCGAAGTGGAGACACGGACACCGAAAAAGGTACTGATCCTGGATCTTGACAATACCCTTTGGGGCGGACTTGCGGGAGAAGCGGATCATACGCCCGTTGACCTGTCGGAGGATCATACCGGCCTGGCGTATAAGGATCTTCAGCGAGTCCTTCTTGCCATGAAAGAGCAGGGAGTCGTACTGACAGTTGTGTCAAAAAATAACGAGGCCGACGCCCTGGCAGTGATGGAAAATAATCCTCACATGGTGTTGAAGAAAGAAGATTTTGCGGCGCTGTATATTAACTGGGAACCCAAATCCGAGAACATCCGCCAAATGGCGGAAGAATTAAATCTTGGCCTTTCTTCCTTTGTCTTTTTTGATGATTCCGCGCTGGAGAGGGAGGAAGTCCGGCAGACCCTTCCGGAAGTGACGGTACCGGATTTTCCGGAAAAACCGGAGGAACTGCCGGAAGCTATGCAGAGGATCCACGAGGCATATTTTGAAAAAGCCGTGGTGACGGCGGAAGATGCGGCGAAGACCCGGATGTACCGGGAAAATGCAAAACGAAACGAACTGCAAAAATCCTCTGCGGATTATGAGAGTTATTTAAAGAGCCTGGAGATCCGGGTGATCCCCGCAGATCCGAAGGCAAACTTCGACAGACTGTTACAGCTCTTAAACAAGACCAATCAGTTCAACCTCACCACAAGAAGATTTACGGCGGAAGAACTTTCCGGCTTCCTTGATAATCCAAAGAACAGATGCTTCTTGTATCAGGTGGCAGATAAATTCGGAGATAACGGCATCGTGGCTGCGGTGATGACAGAGAATAAAGGGGATACGGAAGTGATCACCGAATTTGTCATGAGCTGCCGCGTTATGGGCCGACGGATCGAAGACGGGATCCTGACGAAAGTTGAAGATAAGCTGTTTGAAAACGGGGCCGAAAGGATTCTGGGAGAGTTCATCCCCAACCCGAAGAATGCAGCTGTGGCCTCCCTTTACAGCCGCCTGGGATATGCGGATGGGGAAGAAAAAGAAGGCGTAAAAACCTACATCCTGGAGAAGGAAAAACGAGCTCCAAGAGAGTTTTTTGCTGCCTTTGCAACTACCTGAGCAGCTACATTGGGCTTAAGAAAGGAACAACATGGAATTACAGGATAAGATCATTGCGCTGATCGCAGATGTACTGGGTGTGGAGCCTACCGTGATCACGGCAGATACGAAAATGGAAGATGTGGAAGAATGGGATTCTCTGATGCATGTCATGATCATCGGAGAACTTGAGAGCAGACTCGGGATCTCCATCCCCTTAGAGGAAGCTGCGGAGATGGAAAGCGTCCGGGAGATCCTGGAAAAGGCCGGTGCGGTATGACAAGGCTTCGTGATATTACGGAAGAAGACCTGCTGCAGATCATGAACTGGCGTATGGATCCCGAGATCACGAAGTTCATGAACACGGATCCGAAGCTGACTTTGGAAGGCCAGAAAAAGTGGTTTGAAAAGGTGGGAAAGGACCCGGATGTCCGGTACTGGATGATCCTTGTGGATGAAGAACCTGCGGGGGTGATCAACTTCGCAAACTTAAATGCGGAGGATGGAGAGATCGGCTGGGCTTATTACGTTGGTGAAAAAAGACTTCGCAGCATGAAACTGGCTCTCGCGCTGGAGATGAGCATGTATGATGAGGCGCTGATCAACCGTGGCAGGAAAGCGGTGATCAGCGATGTGTTTTCCCTGAACAAGGGTGTGATCGCTCTTCACAAGCTCTGCGGGTGCGAGATCCTTAAGGAACAAAAGGCAGCAGTCACCAAAAACGGAACAGAGTACGATGTGACGTATATGCGCATGACCGCGGAGAAGTGGAAAGAGATCCGAGAGACGAAGAACTACGAGAAGATCGGATTTCCGGAGAAAGGTTGAGAGTACAGATGAACAAAGAGATCAGGATCGGAAACAAGCTTATCGGTGAGGGACATCCCACCTTTGTGATCGCAGAATTATCCGCAAACCATAATATGGACTATAACCGTGCCGTGGAGATCATTGCCGCTGCAGCAGATGCGGGAGCGGATGCGGTAAAGATCCAGACCTATACGGCGGATACCATCACCCTGGATTGTGATGATCCCTGTTTCCAGATCACCCAGGGAACATTATGGGACGGAACAACGCTGCATAAGCTGTACCAGACGGCTTATACTCCCTGGGAGTGGCAGGCGGATCTGAAAAAAGAAGCGGAGAAAAGAGGTCTGATCTTCTTTTCCTCTCCCTTTGATCACAGCAGTGTGGATTTTCTGGAAAAACTGGATGTACCGGCCTACAAGGTGGCATCTTTTGAGATCACGGATATCCCTCTGATCCGGAAGATCGCAAGGCTTCATAAACCCGTGATCATCTCTACGGGTATTGCCTACATGGCAGATATGGAACTGGCCCTTCGGACCTGCAAAGAAGAGGAAAATGAGGATGTGATCCTTCTTAAGTGCACCTCTTCTTATCCTGCCCCCTATGAGGATATCAATTTAAAGACCATTCCCGCTTACGAGGAGACCTTTGACTGCATCGCCGGTCTTTCCGATCACACCATGGGAAGCGCCGTGGCAGGCGCGGGCGTAGCTCTCGGTGCTAAGGTGGTTGAGAAACATCTGACGCTCCGCCGTGCAGACGGTGGTCCGGATTCCGCTTTCTCCATGGAACCGGAAGAGTTCGCGGAGATGGTTTCCAATATCCGGAAGATCGAAAAAGCAGTCGGAAAAGTGACCTATGACCTGACGGAAAAACAGATCCGGGAGAGAGAACACAGCAGATCCCTGTTCATTGCAAAGGATATGAAAGCGGGGGATGTATTTACCCCCGAGAACCTGCGTTCCGTGCGCCCCGGATGCGGTCTCCATACAAAGTATTACGAAGAACTCCTTGGGAAGAAGATCCGGGTGGATGCAAAACTCGGAACACCCATGAGTTTTGAACTGGTGGATTATGAATCATAAAGAGAAAAAACGGAAGGTCGATCCGGTACTTCTGGCTGCCTGGCTGCTGGCCGTCGTGTCGGCTTTCTTTGTGCATCCCGATAAAACATATTTTGACTATATCGACTGGCGTTCCCTGGGGATCTTATGGAGCCTTATGGTTGTGATCCAGGGACTGAAGCAGAACGCGGTCTTTGAGAAGATCGGTGCAGGGCTCCTGACCAAAGCAAAGAAAGGATGGCAGCTTTCTGCCGTCCTGATCTTTTTGTGCTTTTTTTCAGCCATGCTCATCACCAATGACGTGGCACTCATCACATTCGTGCCCTTTGCCATGATGATGCTCCACCAGAGCGGAAGAGAAGATCTGATGATCCCGGTGGTGGTATTGCAGACTGTGGCAGCAAATCTGGGCAGCATGCTGACCCCTGTGGGAAATCCCCAGAACCTGTATCTGTTCCAGTATACGGGAATGCCCATCGGTGAGTTTTTATCTGCCATGTTTCCATATGTCTGCCTGACGGCAGTTCTGCTTTGCCTTTCGATCCTGATGCTTCCCGGTAAGGAGAAAAAGCTGGAGATGCATGAGCATTTCGATACGGTGAAGTCCTTCGGCAGCAGGCGTCAGATCGGGATCTATACCGCACTGTTTCTTGCGGCACTGTTTACGGTGGTCCGGTTCCGGCCCTGGCAGGTCATCGTCAACGCCATCCTTCCGGGAGAGCCCTGGAAGATCCTGGTGCTGGCAGTCTTTCTTGTTGTCCTTGGGATGGATACCCAGATCCTCTTCCGGGCAGACTACGCGCTTTTGATGACCTTTATCGGGTTCTTTATCTTTACGGGAAACATGGGGCGGATCGACGCGGTCCGGACCCTTTTGGCAAATGCCATGGAGGGACGGGAACTGCTTGTTTCCGTCCTCACCAGCCAGTGCATCAGTAACGTGCCCGCCACTCTTTTACTGGCAGATTTTACATCGGAGTATCATGCTCTGCTGCTGGGGGTGAATTTCGGCGGCCTCGGCACCCTGATCGCCTCCATGGCCAGCCTGATCTCCTACAAGGCTTACGCGGGGGCCTATCCGGACAAAAAGGGACGGTATCTGCTGGTGTTTACGGGGATCAACCTGGTGTATCTGCTAATTACATTGGTTGTACATTATGGTATAATAAATTCATTCGTAGGTTAAACAGTGGAACGGGCGATAGCCTTCTTTCGGGCCGTGGGGGAATGGCCGGGGTGGAAACATGTTGGACATCGAAGGAGTAGGCAGCGTCACATTTAATCTGGCGGCGCTTATCATCAGCACCACTTGCATTATTTACTCCCTGATCATGAAGAGCAGGAAGCGGTTGAAAAACCGTCTGTTTTTGCTGCTCCTCTTTATTGTGGGCATCGATTCCGTTACCGGTATCTTCGGGGATATGGTGAAAAATTCCACGCTTTCTTATTCCCTGCGGTTTATTCTTTTTGAGATCAACGAATTTGTCTATTTCCTTACCCATTTTTCTCTGGCACCGCTCTTTGCGCTTTATATTGTCTATGTTTTCGATATAGCATATCGGTTCCCCAAAATCTTAAGAAGCCTGTTCTTTATCCCGCCTGTCGTGCTGGAAGTGACGGTGATCTTAAATCCCATCCTGCATACGGTCTATACCATTGATACTTATATGGAATTCAATCGCGCTCCCGGGGAATACCTGGCTTACGGGGTCAGTGCGTTCTATATCCTGTTTTCCATTGTGGCCATGGGCATTTACGGGCGTACCCTGACTCTGCGGAGAAGGACTGCCGTGGCATATTTCTTTGCCATTGTGGTAGCCGGAACGGTGATCCAGATGATCTTTATCCGGATCCGCTGCGAACTCCTCTGCGAGGCCATCGGTTTCATGGGACTGATGATCGTTTTGGAAAATGACGATGACAGAACGGATACCGCTACGGGTGCCTATAACAGAGCATTTTTTATCCACCGGGTGGGAACGTATTTCCAATACGGCCGGAGTTTTTATACCCTCAGCATTCAGGGCAGAGATGCAGACATCTACCGTAAGAGTGCAGGATACGAAGAGTTCGAGAAGATCATCGGTACCATCGTGATGTATTTGGAGGGATTGAACAGTCGTTTCAGCGTATACCGTGCGGGCCGTGACAGCCTCCTTCTGGTGTGCCCGGATATTTCAAAGGAACAGGCAGATGAGGTTGCGGAGACCGTCAGGGAACGATTTGAACACAGATGGATCCACGGCGTGACCCAGGTTTATCTGAAAGTAACGCTGATGCTGGCCAACTCTCCGGGCAAATTCCATACCATGGAACAGCTCCTGCAGCTTGCAGATACATCTGACGTGATCAATGTGGATAGGGTGCTGACAGGAAACGATCTGGATTTCCTCCTCCGTCGTCTGGAAGTGGGCGAAGCGGTGAAACGCGGCATCCGGGATGAGCGTTTCCGGGTTTCCTATAAGCCCATCTACACAAGATCCGAGCTTTCCATGTGCGGTGCTGAGGCTTCCCTCCGTTTCCGGGATTCGAGCCTTGGTGACATCCGGGAAGAAGAATTCCTTCCGGTGGCGGAGCAGACAGGCCTTGGAGAAAAACTTGGCTGGCTGGTGCTGGAAGAAGTTTGTGCCCTCCTTGGCAATAACAACAATCAGGAGACAGGCTTTGAATTTGTTTGCGTCAATCTGACTTCCGCCATGATCCTGAAGCAGGATTTCGCGGATCGTTTAAACCGGATCCTGGATAAATACGGCGTGGGACCCTCCCAGATCGTGCTGGATCTTTCTGAAAGTACCATTGCCTCTGACCACAAGGTCTTAAGAGCGGCCATGGAACAGCTGAACCGTGACGGCGTGAGGTTCTACATGAACGATTACGGCGCCGGGTTTTATTACATGCATTCCGGTACGGCGGATGTTTTTGAAGGCATCAAGGTCAGCGCACTGGCCTTTATGTCTGCCAGAGAGAATGCCCAGAGCCGTGTCATCATGCAGAACCGTCTGAAGATGATGCAGCGTATGGGAAAGAAGATCATCGCAGATAACGTCCAGGATCAGGAGAGCTACAACCGCCTTCTGGATACGGAAGCGGATTACATGGAGGGAAGTTATTTCTCGCCGGCTCTTAGCAAAAACGAGATCCTGAGTATTCTCCGGGCAACGGAACATGCCAGAGTGGAAGAGCGTCGTGCAAAAGCGGCAAACGAAGCAAAGAGCGCGTTCCTTGCCAATATGTCCCATGAGATCCGAACCCCCATCAATGCCGTTCTAGGCATGAATGAGGTGATCCTTCGGGAATGCAAGGATGAAAAGATCCTGGAATATGCCCAGAACATTGAGGGAGCAGGCCGAACCCTCCTGGCGCTGATCAACGATATCCTGGACTTTTCCAAGATCGAAGCCGGAAGCATGGAGATCACGGAAACAGAGTATGAACTAAGCTCCGTGCTGAATGATGTCTATAACATGATCCGGATCAAGGCACTCCAAAAGAACCTGGATCTTATCGTGAACGTTGATGAGACGCTGCCCAACAAGCTGTTTGGCGATGAGATGAGACTCAGACAGATCATAGTGAACATCCTAAATAATGCGGTGAAATACACCCATAAGGGTTCTGTGACGCTGTCAGTGAAAGGCAGAAAAGAAGGGGCGGGTCAGATCTCATTAAGGATCATCGTGAGGGATACGGGGATCGGTATCAAACCCGAAGAAATGAAAACCCTGTTTGACAAGTTCAAACGACTGGATCAGGTGAAAAACCGTACCGTGGAAGGAAGCGGCCTGGGGCTGGCCATCACCAGCTCGCTGCTTGATCTGATGCACGGAAAGATATCGGTGGACAGCGTTTACGGCGAGGGATCCACCTTTACGGTAACATTGCCCCAAAAGGTTCTGGACAGTACTTCCATCGGTGATTTCAAGGCAAAGGTTACGGAAAATTCCAGACAGCGGGGAGAATACGAGGCAAGGTTTACGGCACCGGATGCGAGGATCCTTGTGGTGGACGATACTCCCATGAACCATGTGGTGATCCGGGAACTCTTAAAGCCTACCCAGGTACAGCTGGATTATGCAAACAGCGGAGAAGAGTGCTTAAAGAAGCAGCATGAGACAAAGTACGACCTGATCTTCTTAGACTACCGTATGCCTGAAATGGACGGCGTGGAGACCCTGCATGAGATGAAGAAGGATGAAGAAAGTCCCAATGGGGATACACCCATCATCGTCCTGACAGCAAATGCCATCTCAGGTGCCAAGGAGCATTTCCTCCAGGATGGTTTTGATGATTACTTAAGTAAGCCCGTTGACAGCATGAAGCTGGAGGATCATCTGATCAGGTACCTGCCGGAGGAAAAGGTTCACTTCAGGACCGGATCCACAGAGGGCGTATCAGGTACAGGTGCAGAGGCCGTTGAAGCAGTGAAGCCGGAACTTCCCCTTCCGGAGATGGAGGGGATCCTGCAGGATGTGGGACTGCGGAACTGCGGTACCAAGGAGTCCTATCTGGAGATCATGAAAGTCTATTTCGAGGCGATGGACGGTGTCAGGGCTAACATTGAGACAGCCTTTGAAAACAAGGACTGGCAGTCCTATATCAATTACGTTCATTCCTTAAAGAGTACCAGCAGAACCATCGGTGCCATGAAGCTGTCCAATCTTTCCGCAGGCCTCGAGGAAGCGGGATATAAGGGCAACCTGGAGCAGATCCGTCAGGAGACTCCCAAGCTCCTGGAGATGCAGAAAGCCCTGCAGGAGGTTCTTGACCGGGTTGAGATCCTGAAGGCAGAGGAAGAAACGGAAGTGGCGGAAGAAGAGAAGGAACCAATTGGGGATGAAGCTCTTCAGGAAGCTTATCGGAGCATGGATGAGGTCAGCAGTCTGTTTGACTATGACACCATGGAGTTCATGCTGAAATCCCTGGATCAGTACCGGCTTCAGAAGAGGGACCGGATCGTAGTCAAAAAACTGAAGGATCTTCTCAAAGAAGTCAAATGGGATGAGATCCAGGAGTTGTTACATCAGGTAGTGGTTTAGATCAAGAGCGGAGGATGAGGTAATGGTAAATTATGCTATTGCCAGCAGTCTGACCTTCCGGATCGCCGCCGTGATCATCAGCATCACATGTATCTTTTATATGATCGTGATGCAAAACGGGCGGAAACTCCGAAGCAGCTTATATCTGAATATGGTAAGCATCGTGGCCATTGATTCCATAACGGGGATCGTGTGCAAACTGGTGGAGGTTTCGCCGCTTGGTTACACTGCAAAGTATGCCGTGATCTACATCAGCAGGCTCATCTATTATTCCACCCACTTTGCTCTTGCGCCCATCTTTTTGTTTTACATTCTGCTGATCGCAGGTACGTATTACCGTTACGGATCTTCCGTGAAGGTGCTCCTGCTGTCCCCCATCATGGCGCTGGAGATTGCCACCATCCTCAATCCCGTCACGAAGTTTACTTTTGTCCTGGATGAGAACCTGGTGCTCCATCGGATGCACGGCGTTTACATTGCCTATGCCATCAGCGGGGTCTATATCGCCTATTGTATCTTCCTGCTGGCACAGTGCTGGAAGACCCTGCACGGCGTGAAGCTGGCGGCCATGCTCTATTTCCTGGTGCTGGTGGTGGGAGGTGTGACCATTCAGATGATCTACCCGGATCTGGTAGTGGAGCTGATGTGCGAAGCCGTCGGCCTTATGGGTATGATGATCCTTCTGGAGGATGAGAGCGGCAGGCAGGATACCCTGACAAGAACCTTTAACCGAAGTGCTCTGCTGGAAGACTTAAGGGATTATTTCCTTTTGAAGCGAAGCTTTCGGACCGTATGTGTCAGGATCGCAAACCCGGAGGTTTATCGTAAGATCATGGGTTATGCGGCCTATGATGAACTGGAAGGGCTGATCGGGGATTATCTGGTGGAGAACTTTCCGAAGTATCAGGTTTACAGGGCCAGTCTGGACAGCTTTTTCGTGATCTGTCCCGACACGGACCGGGCTACGGCCCAGGAGATGGCGGCGGCCATTCAGAAGCGCTTTGCGGAAGACTGGATCATCGGCATCGAGCGTCACTCCGTGGCGGCAGTGATCCTCATCGGACTTGCACCGCAACAGTTTGAGAGAGTGGATGATGTATTCATGCTTTCCGACAGCGTGCTGGATCGTTCGGAGACTACTGTCTTTAATGAGATGGAACTGGATTTTCTGTTCCGCAGATCCAGGGTGGAAAAAGCCATCAGCCGTGGTATGGAAGAGTCGGGGTTCAGTGTTGTTTACAACATGATCTACGACACGGACGGGATGAATCTGAAAGGTGCCCAGGCCCAGCTGAGATTAAATGACAGGGAACTTGGTGAGATCGAGGAAGAAGAGTTCCTGGCGGTTGCAGCACAGACCGGTGTTCTCAGCAGATTGGAGAGGATCGTTATCGAAGAAGGCTGCGAGGCTGCCCATCGGTTGGCGGAACAGGGGAGCGAACCGGACTTTTTGATCCTGCCCATCATGGGCGGACAGATCCTGAGCTCCGATATCGTGGAGACTGTCAGCGGCTTTATGCTGAAGTATAATGTGGATCGAAAAGTCCTTGCTTTTGATGTCAGTAAGGTGCTTGCCACCGGGACTGAGGAGCTGACGGAGTATCTGAAGCGAAATTATCAATATAATGGCGTGGGGATCTTCCTTCGGGACAATGAAAATGATTTTCTCCGGATCCTGTCCCGATCGGAAGGACAATTTGACGGAGCCCTCATCAATCTCCATCCGCTGCTGGATGAGGGAAACAGAAAAGAAGCGGAGATCATCCTGGCGACCCGGATCAACCTCTTAAATGAACTGGGGAAAAAGATCGTGATCTGCGGAGTGGACAGCGAAGAAGATTATGAGCTGGCAGCCACCTTCCGGGTTGATTACGTTACCGGAAAGTATTTCTCCGAAGTACAGACAAGAAACCAGCTGGAAAACCAGTTTTCAAGAACATAATCTGTACAGCGCGATCGCATCCCCTTCGGGAGTGATGCCGTAAATGGTGAGATCGCATGTTTTGATCTGATCCCGGAAAACGTCCATGGGAAACGTGATCTCAAATCCACAGGCAGGATCTGTCACGTAATCCAGTACATCCATGACATCGGTACGTTCTGTGGGGCCGTACTCTTTTTGAAAAGTCCCAAAGTCCATCCGATATGAGGAAAAAGATCGCTGCCCGGCGATATCCCAGCACCAGCCGATAAATTGATAGTTATTTTCCATATCTCTTGTCCGGTCCAGAGAAAACAGGACATCTTCTGTCTGCCATTTAGTAAGTCCTGTAAAAGGTCCGATCATCAGATCGTAAGCTCCGAGCGGAACATCTTCAAACCCTAATTGTGTCAGACCAAGGATGCTGCCCGTGTTATTGACGGGCATGACGTAGCTTCCGTAGAGATCGAGGGTCTCGGGGTAAGAAAAACGATCCTTGCCGTATGAACCCAGCCAGTCTCCTTCCATTACGTACTGCCCCGGTGTCAGATCATAGGACCACAGGTAGTAAGGAAAGAGGCAGTCATAATAAATCGGATCCTGCACAAAACCTTCGTCCGCATGTGCCTCCGTATAGGCCCGTACCGCGGAGAAATCTTCATGAAACAGATAAACAGAACCGGGATAACTGTAGAACCCGAAATAATAGATCGCAAACCATCCAAAGAAAGCGGTGTAGGCGACGGCAACGGCAGCTTTCAGGCAGCGGGCCCGAAGAATATCCAGTCCTCTGATCAGGAAATAGAGATAGGTGAAAAAGACAGCGTTCATCCGACTGGAATTGGGTTCTGTATCTCCGGACATGGCACCGCTCAAAAGAAAATGGCCAAAAACCAGAAGAGGCAGATGGCAGAGGGATCGCATTCCCTGTTTTTGAAAGAGCGGATCACATCGCGGATGCTCAGACCGATCCCTGCAAGGATAAAGGGAACGGAAAGATAATACATGGTGCCAAAGAGTTTGAGGTTGCAGTAATTTAAGTGATCAAAACCCAGTGTGAACCGGAACAGAGAGATCCACCCAAGCCAAAAATGACTGAGGTCGAATTCTGAGGAACGAGCCAAAGAGGGTTTGATAAAAGTGAATTTCCATATCTGAAAATCATTCAGGATACCAAGATTGACCAACTGGAAACAAACATGCGGTATCGCCAGCAGAAACAATGGGATTACAAAGGCCAGGATCTTCTTGAAGGGGAAGGGGTTTAGCCGAAAACGATAGATCACCAGGAAAAGGAGCGCAACAGGCACAAGAAAGTGGGCCAGAGCGTAAGAATACAGGCAGAGACCAAAGGCGAGTCCCGCAGCCACATAATCCCGAACCCGATCCCGGGAGAGGGCGGACGCAGCAAAATAAAGGGCGATCATGGATACTGACATCAAAAGATGGGAATCCATGGCATAACGGGTCTCCATGGTGAACACGGGAATGATGGCATAGAGATAGAGCCACAGATATTTCTTTTTGGAATCCGGCCATACCAGAGCGGCAAAACGGTATCCGAAAAAGGCGCCGAGGAAGGCGTAAAAGGCAGCCACCAGGCGGAGGGCCAGCTTCGATGCTCCCACAAGACGAAATAGGATCACCAGGCTATAGGTGTAGAGAGGAGCCTGGCTTCCACCGTAATTGGGAAGATAAAAAGGATAGGAGATGCCACTGCGGTTGACGCCGAATTGTGCCAGACATTTGGCATCATATGCTATGGCGATCTCATCCACGTTAAAACCGCCGGGGATGGAGGTAAGCTTCCAAAGATGCATGAAAGCGACCAGCAATACGCCGGGGATCAGCAGAAACAGTTCGCGATGGGATTGTTTGGGTGAAGTGTTCATAGACTTTCTTCCATTCTTTTGATGATATACCATGATAGCAGAAATGCGAGGTTCTGAGAATAACTCAAGAACCTCGCATTTGATCATTAAAAATCTTTATTATTGTTGAGTCTGTTTAGGAATTGAAGTATCCCAGGATCTCGGGCAGCAGGCTGTCCACTTTGTCGTTGGCCAGCTGGCAGGTACCGGCGTTCTTATGACCGCCGCCACCGTACTTTAAGCAGATGTCCGCGATGTTCTTGTCCACATCGGGAGAATCCTTGAAGATGGATTTTCCGATCATTACCGCGGTGTTTTGTTTCTGGAAGCCCCAGGCAACGTGGATGGAGAAATATGCCTCCGGGAACAGGGTGTAGATCAGGAAACGGTTACCGGTGTAGATGGGATCTTCGTTTCGAAGATCAACCACCACGCAGCGGCCTTCCTGACGGCTGACTTTCAACAGCTGGGCTTTGAACTCTTCCTGCTGTTTGAAGTACATATCCACACGTTCTTTGACATCAGGGAGTTCCAAAACATCTGCAATGGGGTGATCCATGCAGTAGTCGATGAGCTCCATCATGAGATCGTAGTTGGAGATGCGGAAGTCGTGGAAACGACCGAGACCGGTACGGGCATCCATGAGGAAATTCATCAGTACCCATCCGGTGGGGTTCTTTACTTCTTCGATGGTGAAGTCTGCGCTGTCGCCCTTATCCACGGCGGTCATGATCTCGTCGGAGATCCGGTGCAGATCGTATATGTCTTTATAGTAATTATAAACAACACGTGCGGCGGATTTTGCTTCACCCTCGATGATCCACTTGCCGCTTCCCACTGCTTCGGAACGGCGGGCCAGTTCGGACTCATGGTGATCGAAGCACAGGCCGACTCTGGGATCAAAAGGAAGGTTTGTGGTGATATCATTTTCGCTGAGCTCGATCTTTCCGTCCTGCACATCCTTGGGATGTACGAATTTGATCTCGTCAGCAAGCCCGATCTCCTTTAAGATCATGGCACAAACCAATCCGTCAAAGTCACTTCTGGTAACCAGTCTCATGATAAATCCCCTCCCGATCATACTGTTTTTATTTGTGCTGCGACTGCGTCGCCGTCGTTCCGGCGAAGCCGGCGACACCGAACGCTCGTCGTTCCGACCATCGGTCGGCGACACCGAACGCAGTGCGTTCGGGCTGAAAGGTTCGCTTGCGAACCCACCTTTCGCGTTCGGGCTAAAGGGTACGCCTTGCGTACCCACCGCATAAATTATACAACAATTTGAAACAGGGTTTCAATAATGACAGGCAATACCAAACAAAAAACGTGACCCCATATAGAGGTCACGTTTGATCGTCATATGTCCGCCCGTCATGAAGGTCCCTTCCTGACAGACGGCGTCTCCGGCAGGTCGCCGGAATATCAAGAGTATGGAAATGATCAAATGAGGTGGTAGAACACGTTCATCTGAGCAAGTTTGCCGTAAAATTCCATGGTTTCCTGAAAAAATGCGTTGATCTTCTTTAACATTGTTACTCCTCTCCGAAACATCTTCCCGCGATGCCACGTCCAGCGCCGCTATGTTTCCATGCCATATTGTTTGCTACGATTGCATCCTAACAGAGGATGGCATATAATTCATGCCAGAAACAAAGAAAAAGTAGTCAAATTTTGCAAGGGGTCAAAAATGATACCTTTATACGAAGAACATGACGGACTGATCACAGTCTACAAACAACAGGCACGGCACTTTTCTCCCCACCTGCACCATTCCCTGGAAGTAGTGTATCTGCTCTCCGGTGAGATCGCCATCGGAGTTAGACAAAATCTGTATCCCATGCAGGCCGGAGATCTTGCGGTGATCTTTCCGGATATGATCCATCATTGCCAGACCTTCGGATCGGAAGACGCGGAAGTCTGCCATATCATCGCCCCCGTATCCCTGGCGGAAGCCTATCGGGAGGAATTGATGAATTTTTGCCCGGCGGAGCCGGTGATCCCCAAAGAGAAACTCCATCACGACATTCCCAATATCGTATTTTCGTTATTGAAAGAGTTCTCGGAGAATATGACACCGGAGGAAATACATTTGGATAAATCCAGGGAGATCCTGGCCCATGCCTATATGGAAATGCTGCTGGCAAGATGTATGCCGGTCCTGACCCTGACGGAAAAGGGCACCGGAAGTACGGATATCATTTATCGGACGGTATCCTATATCTCTGCCCATTTCCGGGAACCGGTGTCGCTGACGGGAATGGCTGCGGATCTTGGCATCAGCCCCTTTGCCCTCTCCCGGGTCTTTTCCGGCACCTTTCACAGGAATTTCAACCGGTATCTGAATGAGACGCGTTTAGAGTATGCCTGCACGCTGCTGCGGCACACGGATCGTTTCGTGACGGATATCGCCTACGATGCGGGATTTGAGAGCCAGCGGACCTTTAACCGGGCCTTTACGGAAATCTATCACCAAACGCCCCGAGAATACCGAAAAGTAAGGTACAAAGAGGCGGAAACGTGATACACTATCGAGGGTACGACATCGTACCGAGATTCGTTTGAAATAACGGGGGTACATATGAAAGTTGTTCTGGATCATCTGACAAAAAAATTTCCCAACAGAAACAAAAAGATCAAAGAAGATGTGATCGCGGTAAATGATTTTACCTTTGAGATACCCGACGGTAAGCTGGTGGGACTCCTTGGACCTTCCGGCTGCGGAAAATCCACCACCCTGAATCTGATCAGCGGCCTGGAAAAGCCCACATCCGGTAAGGTATATTTCGGCGAGACCGATGTTACGGAACTTCCGCCGGAAAACAGGGGAGTGGGACTGGTATTCCAGAACTATGCCCTGTATCCCCATCTGACGGTAAGACAGAATATCATCTTTCCTTTGGAGAACCTGAAGGGTGATCAGAAACTCACCAAACAGGAGATGAACGACCGGGCTCTGGAAGCGGCCAGAATGGTCCAGATCCATGAACTGATGGACAGGAAACCCAATGAGCTCTCCGGCGGTCAGCAGCAGAGAGTTGCCATCGCAAGAGCTCTTGTGAAGATGCCCGGGATCCTTTTACTGGATGAGCCCTTATCCAACCTGGATGCCAGACTGAGATTGCAGACCAGAGAGGAACTGCGTCGGATCCAGACGTCCACCGGCATCACCACCGTATTTGTTACCCACGATCAGGAAGAGGCCATGAGCATCTCCGACATGATCGTGGTCATGAAGGACGGTGTGATCCATCAGATTGGAAAACCCCAGCAGGTCTACGATGATCCGGTGAACCTGTTCGTTGCTAAATTCTTGGGAACTCCGCCCATTAATGTGTTCGCGGCACGGGTGGAAAAGGAAAAACTTTATATCGGAGAAGAAGCGGTACTGGATGTCCATGGCGTTGCGGACGGCCCTGTGACTGCCGGCATCCGTCCTGAGGGCTTTCTTTTATCCAAGGACGGAGAATTTACCTGTGAGCCTTCTTCCCTGGAAGTCATGGGCAGGGATACCAGTATCGTGTCAACGCATTCGGCTTGTGAAGCACCTGCCATCCGGTCCATTGTCATCGCCGGAGAAGAGGAGGTCAAGCTTCTGGATGAGATCTTTGACGGCGTCCGGCCCGCACCGGAATCAAAGGGAAAACTGAAATTCCATCTGCGTCCCGGAAAAGTACATCTCTTTGATGTAAGCACCGGGGACCGCATCCGGTTTTCCTAAACCCACCGGAAACATCAGATCATCTTGACGGAGGAACGCTCTGTGAAAAAAGAAATGAAAGCCTGGATCTACCTGCTCCCGGCCATTCTGTTTTTGGGGATCTTCATGGTCTATCCGCTGGTAGACGTACTGATCTACTCCTTTGAGGAAGGGTACAACTTTGCATCCCAGTCCTTTGAAGGCTACGGTCTCTTTAACTATTCCTATGTCCTGCACGATCCCTATTTCCTGCAGGCCTTAAAGAACACCTTTATCATCGTCATCATCACCGTGCCCGTGTCCACCACGCTGGCGCTGTTCATCTCCCTGGGACTTTCCAAGATCAAGGTCCTTCGGAACTTCTTTCAGACGGTGTATTTCCTGCCCTATGTGACCAACACGCTGGCGGTGGGATTGGTGTTTATGATCCTCTTTAAAAAGACCGCTTATTCCGACGGTCTTGTGAACATGCTGATCCATCTCTTTGGCGGACCCACCGTGGACTTTATTGACGGGCCCTATGCGGCGAAGATGTTTGTCATGTGTTTTTATACCGTATGTATCGTCATGCCCTTTAAGATCCTGATCCTCACCAGCGCCCTGGCCAGTGTAAACCCCATGTATTACAAGGCAGCAAAGGTGGACGGGACCCCTTCCTGGAGGATCTTTACGAAGATCACCCTGCCCATGATCGCACCCATGATCTTTTACCTTGTGATCACCGGCTTTATCGGCGCATTCAAGGCATACAGCGATGAGGTGGCTCTTTTCGGGACGGACCTTAATTCCGCCGGCATGAACACCATCGTGGGTTACGTCTACGACATGCTCTACGGTGACAGCGGCGGCTATCCCTCCTATGCGGCGGCAGCAGCCCTCATCTTATTTGCCATCGTGTTCACCATCACCCTGATCAATCTCATGATCAGCAAGAGCGGAAAGTGAGGGGCCGGTCATGAAGAATAAGATCAAAACTTTCTTTTTATACTTCGGCCTCTTCTTGTGGGGCCTTCTGGTGCTGTTCCCGTTTTACTGGATGATCCTTACCAGTGTGAAGAGCTACAGCTCCTATAACGCGGAGTATGTGCCGAGATTTATCGCAACGAATCCCACACTGCAGAACTTTGTGGATGCCTTTACCACCGTATCTCTGGGCAGGTATTTCTTAAATACCCTGATCTTCACCGTGGTGACCACGGGACTGATGATGGTTGTGGTGGTGATGGCGGCCTATGCTTTTGCAAGGCTTGAATTTCGCTGGAAGAACATTCTGTTTGCTCTGTTTTTATCGTTAATGATGATCCCCAATGAACTGGTGGTCATCACCAATTTCGTGACCATTACGAACCTGGATCTTCGGAACACCTACCTGGGCCTGATCCTGCCCTCCGTGACCAGCGTGTTCTATATCTATCTCTTAAAGGAAAACTTTGAGCAGATCCCGGAGGAACTTTATAAGGCGGCCAAGGTCGACGGGACATCGGATCTCAAATACCTCTTAAAGGTCATGATCCCCATTTCCGCTCCCACCATCGTTACCATTACGATCCTGAAGGTCATCGAGTGCTGGAATTCCTATGTATGGCCCAGACTGATCACGGACGATGAGGCTTATTTCCTTGTATCCAACGGTATCCAGGAGATCCGGGAAAACGGCTTCGGACGAGAAAACATACCGGCCATGATGGCCGCTGTGGTGGTGATCTCGGTGCCGCTGGTGGTTCTGTTTCTGATCTTCCGTAAAAAGATCATGGAAGGGGTCAGCACCGGAGGAACAAAGGGCTGAGCGGCAGACAGGCTCGGAAAAGAAGGGTATGTGGAGCAGATCGCCTTTGAAGGCAAGGATCTGATGGCAGAGAGTGTGTATGAGTAAAAAGCAGGTTTGTGAAAATCGAAAAATGATAGGAAAAACCGCAAGGATAAAAAGAAACTCCCGTTTCATCGGCGGGATCGCTCTTCTTGGGGCGCTGTCTCTTTCTCTGGCGGGGTGCCACGGGCAGCAGGAGAGAGTGAGTTTTCATGTGCCCGACACCTTCGACGAGAGCAGGCAGTTTGAACT
>JAFUUM010000407.1 GCA_017477805.1 Lachnospiraceae bacterium | reverse complement strand
CCCGAAGAACTGCAGAACTCAGAGATCTGCGTACTGGCTGACGATATCAAGAACAACCTCGTTGTCATCAACGAGAAGGATGCGGATATGCTGGAAAAGATCGTGGAAGTCGTTACCGACGTAAAATCCGCAAAATAATGGAAATATGTCTAAAGGAGTCTCTAGTCGGAGGCTCCTTTTTGTATCCTCTACGCTTTACTTAAACGGTTGAAAAGACTATAATGGATTGTAATTATGTCGAGGTTGTTAGCGACTCCTAATGACCGCCCGAACAGAAAAGAGGAATGAAAAATGAAAAAATTAGAAGATTACGTTAGGACCATACCGGATTTTCCCGAGCCCGGGATCATGTTCAGAGATGTGACCAGCGTTTTGCAGGATGCGGATGGCCTTCACCTGGCTATCGATGAGATGGAAAAACTGGTGTCCGATCTTGATTTTGATGTGATCGCAGGACCCGAATCCAGAGGTTTTATCTTTGGTACTCCCCTGGCTTACAACCTGCATAAGCCTTTCGTGCTGATCCGCAAAAAGGGTAAGCTCCCTTGCGAGACCGTATCCATTGACTATGATCTGGAGTACGGAAAAGCAACCATCGAGATGCACAAGGATTCCGTGAAGAAGGGCCAGAAGGTCCTGATCGTAGATGACCTCATCGCGACCGGCGGTACCACCGAGGCCATGATCAAGCTGGTGGAATCCTTAGGCGGTGAAGTTGTGGGCGTTTGTGTGCTCATGGAACTGGAAGGCTTAAAGGGAAGAGATAAGATCAAGGGCTACAGACTTGATTCCGCCATCAAATATCCCGGAAAGTAAGAGATAAAACAAATCCATTCGAGGAGAATGCAGAGAACGCATGGCTGAAGACTTAAAAATGCAGATGCAGAATGCAGGACAATCGAATAACTCAGACTTTGAGAACAATCAGGACGTTGTCATTGATTACGGGCGCATCGAGCCCATTATCCACTATGACAGTCCTGATGATCTCTATCAGGAGCTGGTACAGAAGGTCCGGAAATATCACCCTTCGGATGATCTTTCCATGATCGAAAAGGCGTACCGGCTTGCTTCCGATGCCCATGAAGGACAGCTGCGAAAATCCGGGGAACCTTATATCATCCATCCCCTTTGCGTTTCCATCATCCTTGCGGAACTGGAAATGGATAAGGAGACTATCGAAGCAGGCCTCCTTCACGATGTGGTGGAAGATACCATCTACACCGCAGAGGAGATCCGGGATAAGTTCGGCGCCGAAGTGGCCCTTTTGGTGGAAGGTGTAACGAAGCTGCAAAACTTCAACACCTCCGATCATACGGATGAACCTCATCCCGATCAGTCCACGGATAAACTGGAGATGCAGGCGGAGAACCTCCGTAAGATGTTCCTTGCCATGGCAAAGGATATCCGTGTCATCCTCATCAAGCTGGCGGACCGTCTGCACAATATGCGAACCCTGAAGTATCAGCCGCCGGAGAAACAGCAGAGGATTGCAAGAGAGACGCTGGATATCTATTCTCCCATCGCCGACAGGCTGGGTATCTCCAAGATCAAGGTTGAACTGGATGATCTGTCCTTAAAATACCTGGATCCGGAAGCATATTACGAACTGGTGGATCGTATCGCCAGCCGCAGAAACGAAAGAGAAAAATACATCGCCGACATCGTCCGGGAAGTATCCCAGCACATGATCAATGCCGGCGTGAACGCCAAGGTGGACGGCAGGGCTAAACACTTCTTCAGTATCTACAGAAAGATGAAGAACCAGAACAAGACCCTGGATCAGATCTATGATCTCTTTGCCGTGCGTATCATTGTGGATACCGTGAAGGACTGCTATGCGGCCCTGGGCGTGATCCATGAGATGTATACTCCCATCCCCGGCCGTTTTAAAGACTATATCGCCATGCCGAAGGCAAACATGTACCAGTCCCTTCATACGACTCTGATCGGTGAAGGCGGAAAGCCTTTCGAGATCCAGATCCGGACCTTCGAGATGCACAGAGCCGCGGAATACGGTATCGCAGCCCACTGGAAATACAAGGAAGCCTCCGACGGCAAGAAGATCGGCAAGGATTCCGAAGAAGAGAAGATGGCATGGCTGCGTCAGATCCTTGAGTGGCAGCAGGATACCGCCAACAACAGAGAGTTCATGGATCTGATCAAGAGCGATCTTGACCTGTTCTCTGACAGCGTATACTGCTTTACTCCCACCGGCGAGGTAAAGACCCTGCCTTACGGATCCACACCCATTGACTTTGCTTACGCAGTGCATTCCGCAGTGGGTAACCGTATGATCGGTGCCAGAGTCAACGGAAAACTGGTGACCATCGATTACCAGATCCAGAACGGTGACCGTGTGGAGATCCTGACATCCCAGAACTCCAAGGGCCCCAGCCGTGACTGGCTGAATGTCGTCAAGAGTACCCAGGCCCGTAACAAGATCAATCAGTGGTTCAAGAACGAATTAAAAGACGATAACATCGTTAAAGGTAAGGAAATGATGGCTGCCTATTGTAAGGCAAAGGCCATCAACCAGGCCGATCAGATGAAGCCTGCCTATATGGAGGCCATCAGAGCAAAATTCGGGTTCAATAACTGGGATGCAGTTCTTGCTGCGGTGGGACATGGCGGCCTCAAAGAAGGTCAGATCATCAACCGCATGCAGGAGATGTATGACAAGGACCATAAGAAGATCATCACCGATGAAGAGATCATCGCCGCAGTGGAGGAGAACAACAAGGATAAACCCGTTGCCATCCATTCTAAGGGCGGTATCATCGTCAAAGGTGTTCACGATGTGTCCGTGCATTTCAGTAAATGTTGTTCCCCTGTGCCCGGAGATGAGATCATCGGTTTTGTAACAAGAGGCCGCGGGATCTCCGTTCACAGAACGGACTGTATCAACATCATCAATCTTCCGGAAGAGGATCGTGCCCGCCTTATCGAAGCGGAATGGCAGGTTCCCGAAGGAGAAGAGCATACCGGAAAGTACTTTGCGGATATCACCATCTATGCCAACAACCGAAGCGGTCTGTTGGCGGATATCTCCAGGATGCTTACGGATAAGGAGATCGATATCCTGTCCGTGAACACAAGGACCAGTAAACAGGGTATTGCTACATTAAACATCACATTCTACGTTTCCGGACGCGATGAGTTAAAGATCGTGATCGAGAAACTTCGGACGGTAGAGAGTGTACTGGATGTACAGAGAACCTCCGGCTAAACGGGTGGTGGAGCAGAAAGATCAGACAAAACGATCCGGGCTTCCCGCCCGTTTTGAGTTGGATCATTAAAGGAGAAGACATGAAACAAAAAGCTGAGATCGGATATGTAACCCTTGGCATGTGTGCCACAAACAGCTATTTTATCCGCGGCGTCGACGGCGAAGGAAAAGCTACGGATGACGTGATCTTTGTGGATCCCGCAGACAGAGGAGATCTGTTATACGACCGCCTTCTGGAAAAGGGACTGCATGTGAAAGCCATCCTCCTGACCCATGCTCATTTTGATCATATCTGGGGCGTGGCCGATCTGGTTAATAAAAGCGGTGCTAAGATCTACGCTCCCAGAGCAGAAGAGCGGATGTTATCAAACCCCGATATGAATTTATCCGCGGATTACGGAAGGCCCTGTACAGTAAAAGCGGATACCTGGCTGGAGGACGGAGAGGAGTTTACCCTTTGCGGACACCGGATCAAATGCCTTTTAACACCTGGGCATACAGAAGGTAGCGCGTGCTATTATTTCGAGGACAGCGATGTGCTGATGGCAGGGGATACCCTTTTTGAAGAGTCTGTGGGGCGGACGGATTTTCCCACCGGTTCTTCTTCGGAGATCGTCCGTTCCATTCGTGAAAAACTCCTGGTATTGCCGGATGATGTGATCGTATATCCCGGACACGGTGACCTGACCACCATCGGACACGAGAGACAGTACAACCCGTTTGTTTGCTAGTTTTGTAACGCACGCTATGAAAATAT
>JAFUUM010000406.1 GCA_017477805.1 Lachnospiraceae bacterium | reverse complement strand
TGGCAAAAAGAGGTGGATTTCCCGGCGGCATGGGTATGCCCGGAAACATGAGCAATATGATGAAACAGGCACAGCGTATGCAGCGCCAGATGGAAGAGAGCCAGAAAGAACTGGAAACAAAGGAATTTACGGCGAAGGCCGGCGGCGGTGCCGTGGAAGTGACCGTTACCGGATCCAAGGAAGTGACCAAGGTTGTGATCTCTCCCGAAGCAGTAGATCCCGATGATGTGGAGATGCTCCAGGATATGATCGTGGCAGCAGTGAACGAGGCTCTGAAACAGGCGGATGAAGCTAGTTCCGCAATGATGGGCAAGATGACCGGAGGTCTTGGAGGACTGTCCCTGTAATGGAACTCTACAGCAGTCATATCAATAAACTGATCAGTGAACTGGCTGCACTTCCCGGGATCGGAGAAAAAAGCGCCCAGAGGCTGGCCTTTTACATCATCAATCTGCCGGAGGACAGAGTAAAACGCTTATCCACTGTGCTGACGGATGCAAAAGCCCATGTTTGTTATTGCAAAGAGTGCTATAACCTGACGGATTCCGAAACCTGTCCCATCTGTAAGGATGCGTCCAGGGACCATTCCACTGTCATGGTGGTGGAAAACCCCAGAGATCTGGCAGCCTATGAAAAGACCGGGAAGTACAAGGGTGTATACCATGTGCTCCACGGCTGCATTTCTCCCATGCTGGGCATCGGCCCCGGAGATATCCGGTTAAAAGAACTGATGCAAAGGCTTGAGGGAGATGAGGTAAAAGAGGTGATCATTGCCACCAACTCCAGTCTGGAGGGGGAGACCACGGCAATGTACATCAGCAAACTGATCAAACCCGTGGGCGTTACGGTAACCCGGATCGCCAGCGGTATCCCCGCGGGAGGAGATCTTGAGAACCTGGATGAGATCACGCTCCTTCGGGCACTGGAAGGCAGAACTTCTTTATAAAACAATATGAAAACAATTTAGGGGGAGGAAGACATGAGCTTAACAAAGAGAGATTTTGGAAAAGAAAAGACCGGCAAATACTCCGTAACGGAGTATGTTCTGGAGAATAAGAACGGCATGGCCGTAGGACTTTTGAACTACGGTGCCATCATCTCCAAACTCATCGTTCCGGATAAGGACGGCAACAAGGCAGACCTGGTGACCGGTTTTGATACCGCTGCGGAATACGGGAAAAACCCTGCTTTCTTTGGCGCAGCCATCGGTCCCAACGCCAACCGGATCGGAAAGGCAGTATTTACCATTGACGGAAAAGAGTACCATATTCCCGTGAACGACGGCGTGAACAATCTTCACAGTGATATGGAAGAAGGCTACCACAAGCGGATCTTCGATGTAAAAGAAGGGGAAAACTCCGTTACCTTTTCTTTAAAGGATGCGGATGGTGCCATGGGCTTCCCCGGCAATAAGACCCTTTCCATTACCTACACGCTGACGGACAACAATGAATTGCAGATCCGGTATGAGGGTGAAAGCGACAAGAACACCGTTCTTAATTTCACCAACCATACTTACTTCAACTTAAGAGGACACAAGGATCCCACCATCCTGGATCATGTGCTGACTCTGAATTGTTCCAAGTTCACTCCCACCATCGAGGGTTCCATTCCCACAGGTGAATTTGATCCCGTTGCGGGAACTCCCATGGATTTCACCAGGGGACGCGTGATCGGCGACGATATCGATGCGGACACCGAGCAGCTGAAGATCGGCGGAGGCTATGACCATAACTTCGTCATCGACGGAGCAGACGGTCAGTTAAAGCTCTGCGCACAGCTGACTGCACCCGGTACCAGCAGAAAGATGAAAGTGTATACCACCCTGCCTGGGATCCAGTTCTATGCAGGAAACTTCATCGGCGACCAGAGCGGAAAAGACGGAGCGGCTTATCACAACCGTTGTGCACTTGCTTTAGAGACCCAGATCTATCCGGATTCCATCAATCACGATTCTTTCCCGGATGCAGTATTTGGGCCCGACAGAAGATATCTGTCCACCACGGTTTATGCATTTGAAAATTAAACGGTAACAAAGAAACAGATACTACATGGACGAAAACGAATTTCAGTCGACAACTGAACAGAAAAGATCCACGCGGATGGCGGATCTGATCTTTAAGCACCGGATGTTTTTGGTGATCAGGGTTCTTGTTATGATCGCCATCGTTGCGGTCCTTGTTTCCGTGTTCTGGGTACAGCAGAAAAAGCATGTCTTCACGGATTACGAGGTAAAGAACAGTTACATGCGCACGGGTTCCTCATCCAGCACCACGGTGCTGCTGGAGGACTGCATCCTTTCCTATAACCACGACGGTGCTAACTGTATGGATGCCCAGGGAAAAATCCTCTGGAACCAGGCCTTTGAGATGCAGAATCCCATCCTGGCCCAGTGCGAAAAGACCATTGCCATCGGGGACTATGACGGAAACAAGATCTATGTTGCCGGAACCTCCGGTCCCATCGGAAGCATCGCAACGAATCTGCCCATCAAGTCCATTGCCGTATCGGAAACAGGGGTAGTGGCTGCGGTCCTTGACGATCACACCATTACCTGGATCTATCTTTTTGACTCCAAAGGAAATGTCATCGCCTACTTTAAGACCATCATCAGCCAGAGCGGTTACCCCATCGCGGTATCCATCTCACCCAACGGAACGCTTGTCATGGTCTCTTATCTGCAGGCGGTGGGCAACCAGATCAAATCCGGAGTTGCTTTCTTCAACTTTGGTGAAGTGGGTAAAAACGAGATTGACAACTACGTGAGCGGTTACGATTACACCAATACACTGGTCCCCTACGTGCAGTTCATGACTAATTCCCTGGCGTTTGCGGTGGCGGATAACAGACTGATGTTCTACACCGGAGAACAAAAGCCTGTCAGCAAGGCAGAGGTCCTTCTGGATGCAGAAGTTCAGTCCGTATTTTACGATTCCCAACATGTGGCACTTGTTACCTATGATCCCACGGGAACCGGAAAATATCTGATGACCGTATATAACAGCGACGGCAGCGTTGCCCTGAAGAAAGTATTCGACCTGGATTACAAAAACATCCTCTTAAACGGGGACAATATCTACGTTTATACGGAAAGCCAGTGCCTGATCTACAGTCTTTCCGGCATTGAAAAGTTTGCGGGAACCTTAAATCTTGATATCAGCATGATCATTCCCGGACGATATGTTTCCTCCATGACAGTGGTAGGAGTCAATACCATAGCGGAGGTTCGTCTCAGATGATGAATATCAACTTTCTCTTCATTATTGTTTTGGGCCTGTATGTTTGGCGCATCAGTGTTGCCGCCAAGGCAGGCATCATCGGAGAGGTAGGATCCCTCGCCAACATCTGCATCATCAGTTTTCTGGTGGCAGATGCGGTGGCCATCATCAATACCGTTTTGGAAAAGCGCTGGTACGGCTTCCTCGTCTGCCTCATCGCTTTTATCCTGGTCTCCATCGGCAGAAAAGTGATCCGGGCCATTTTCGGACTTCTTGGGACCATAGCAAAAGCCCCCATCCTGTCCAACCTGAATGCATTTCTCGGTGTACTGGCCGGAGCGGCGGAAGTCACCATTGCCGTTTGGGCGCTCTATACCTTTATGCCCAATATCAACGAACTCCTGCCCGGAAATGCCATTATGGCTATGGTGGAGCGGAACCGGTTTTTGACCTGGCTGTATGAAAACAACCATTTGAACCAACTGATCGAGATGGCCGTGGGAGCGGTACAAAGCGGGATCGAAGGGATCTCGTCCCAGACGACGATCTGATCATTTTTGAGATCTATGACAAAACAGAATTCAAAAGCGTTACAGGGAATAGCGATCCTCTTGATGTTTTTTCATCACTTTTTCCTGAATGCCGGTATTTATACGGATCAGAAATTCCTTACGGACAACTTTTTGAGGTTTCCTGAGGTAACCGAGCACATGGCCTGGGCAGCAAGATGCTGCGTGGGCCTTTTTGCGTTTCTCAGCGGATATGGGTTATATCACCTGTTCCGCAACAAGAGCTCCTTTGGGGAATGCTTTAGGGTGAGCCTGATCCGGATCCTGAAGTTATACGGAAGTCTTTTATTGGTGATCCTCGCCGGAGTCGTCCTGGTACGGTTTCTTTTGGGAGAGCCGGTCTACTGGTCCGCACTCCCCAAAAACCTGCTGGCCTATGATCCCTCCTGGAACGGTTCCTGGTGGTATGTTCTGGAATATGTATGGATGCTGCTCCTTGCTCCGGTGCTTTGGTATCTCCTGCAGGGGTCTCGGGGCAAAGGGATGAAAGCTGCCGTGATCGCGGTACTGCTTGTTGTGTGGGCCTGGATCGCAGGGATCATCCCGGTATCCGGCACAGTTACATCCTTTGTACAGGAACATGTACACCTTGTATTTCTTTATATCTTTGCAGAGGGGTACGCGGCGGCAGCCCTGCAAGACTACGGAGCTTCTTTGGATGAGAAATGGGATGCCGTGGCAAAAAAGGGAAGACCGGCGGTCCCTATGGGAGCAGAGAAGGTAGTCCGGCTGGTTTTGAGATTCCTTTTCGGGGTACTTTTGATCGCAGTTGCAGTCATACTTCGGTACGTTTCAACCCGTGAAGCGGGCTATGCAAAGATCGATGTCATCGTTGTACCGATGCTCTGCTGGGGCTTTTCCATCGTGTTCCGGTATCTGGGCTTCCTTGAGAAGCTTTTGGGGTTTTTCGGAAAGCATTCTTTATATATGTGGCTTACCCAGGTACTGATCTTTGAACGGACCGTATTTGCGATCCGCTGGGCAGGCGGCCCCGTGGTGTTCTATCTGGCAGAGGTTTGTATGGCTCTCTGCACCGCATATATCCTGGAAACCATAGCCCGGATCCCCGGACTTTTCCTGCGAAATCTTAAAAAAGAAGAAAATAAGAAAATTTCGTAAAAGAATCTATTGACAACTAAACGGCAAGTTGGTAGTATTTGAAAGTCGCCCGATTTCATCGGAACGACACAGAACCTTGACAAACAAACAGTAATGCAACCCTGAAAATTCATCAAACATTTGAATTTTTAGAGGCATCGAGAGATC
>JAFUUM010000405.1 GCA_017477805.1 Lachnospiraceae bacterium | reverse complement strand
ACCGCCGTGGAACTGGATCGCCAGGTCAGAGGCTTTAATTCCTGGCCCGGAGCCTATTGTTATTTCAATGATAAGACCCTGAAGGTTTGGGATGCGGATGCGGAGTCCAAGGAAAGCCTGGCGGCAAAAGGTATCCATCCCGCAGACGTAGAGAGCGGCTGCGCAGCTGCCGTGACAAAAGATGCTGTTTACATTCGCTGCCAGGAAGGTTATCTTCGTTTGAACGAGGTCCAGCCTGAGAGCAAAAAGCGCATGGCAACGAAGGATTTCCTGCTGGGGTATCCCGTGGCAGTCGGAGACCGGTTTAAAGCATGAGCAAGAAAAAAGCGGACGAGATCAGATCTCTTGTACTGGATGTAATGCTGGAAGCGGAAAAGACCGGACAGTATGAGTCAGATCTGGTGAAAGCGGTCTTAAAAAAATACGATTATCTGGAAGCCCGTGACAAGGCTTTCTTAAAGCGCCTTGCGGAGGGGTGTACCGAGAGACGGATCAGTCTGGACTACCTGCTGGACCGGTATCTCGCCGCCCGTCCCATGGCAAAACAAAAGCCCCTGATCCGCGCGGCATTGAGGATGGGGGCTTATCAGATTCTTTACATGGATTCCGTGCCGGCCCATTCCGCCTGTAATGAAACCGTAAAACTTCTGGAAGACCGGAACTTCGGTCAGTTAAAGGGTTTTGTGAACGGTGTGTTGAGGCACCTGGCTAAGGATTTTGAAGAAGGGACTTTGCCCCTGCCGGCGAAAGAGGAGATACCGGTAGATCTGCCTGAGGGCAGATCTTATACTGCCGAGGAACTTCGGAAACTTTCCGTACTGACATCTCTTCCGGTGATCGTGTTATCGGAACTGCAAAAGGACTACGGCCCGGTAAAGTGCAGATCCCTGGCTTTTGAACAACTTGGTTCCCGGCCGGTGCATGTCCGGGTGGCTGTACCCCGTGAAGGGGCGGATGAGCAGAAGGAGCCCCGACAGATCACGGAAGACCTGAAGTCAAAGTGGACTGCAGCAGGCCTTTCTTTCCATCCCCATGAAGCGGTGGAAAACTGCTATGTGTTTACGGAACTTGACGGAGTAGAGCGGCTTCCCGGGTTTTCGGAAGGCCTTTGCAGCGTGCAGAATGCTTCCTCCATGCTGGTGGGACTTGCGGCGGACATCCATGAAGACGATCTTGTGATGGATGTTTGCGCGGCACCCGGAGGAAAGAGCATGCATGCTGCTTCCTTTGGAGCAAAGGTACTTGCCTTTGATCAGTCGGAGGATAAGGTTACCCGGATGGAAGAGAATTTCCACCGTATGGGCCTGGAAGATCAGATAAGTGCTGCTGTGGCAGATGCTACGGTAACGGATGAGACCCGGATTGGAAAAGCAGATGTACTGTTGATGGATGTCCCCTGTTCCGGTTTTGGGATCTTCGGACGAAAGAACGATATCAAGTATCATGTGACCCCGGAGGGACTTTCTTCCCTGGAAGAGTTGCAAAAAAGGATCGTAACCACCTGTATTCCCTATTGCAGATCCGGCGGTACTATTATTTATTCCACCTGTACCATGCGGAAAGCTGAGAATGAAAACATGGTGGAATGGATGTTACAGAATTTCCCTTTAGAGCCGGTTTCCTTAAACGATGTGCTTCCGAAGAGCCTGCAGAATGAGGAGAGCGCAAAGGGAATGTGTCAGATCTTCCCGGATGAGGGAGAGTATGACGGCTTTTTCCTGGCAAAGTTCAGGATGAAATAGATCGGATGAGTATGGACCTGGATCAGAACAAAACAAACAAAATCGATATCAAAGAGATGACCCTTCCGGAATTAAAGGAAGAGATGAAAAAGCTGGGAGAGCCCGCCTTCCGGGCCGGTCAGGTCTATGACTGGCTCCATGTACGCTGCGTCCGGAGTTTTGATGAGATGACGAATCTCAGCAAGGCACTGCGGTCGAAGTTAAACGAAGAGTACGATGCCGTGGTATTAAAGCAGGAGGCCCTGCAGGTGTCCGCCATCGACGGTACGCGGAAATATCTCTTTGAACTTCCCGACGGAAACTTTGTGGAGAGCGTCTGGATGGATTATAAGTTCGGCGCTTCCGTATGCATCTCCTCCCAGGTGGGCTGCCGTATGGGCTGCAAGTTCTGTGCTTCCACCCTGGATGGTCTGGAGAGAGGCCTAAAGGCATCGGAGATGCTGGATCAGATCTATGCCATCACCGCGGATACGGGAAAGAGGGTATCCCACGTGGTGATCATGGGGACCGGAGAGCCTCTGGATAATTATGATAACGTGGTACGTTTCCTTCGGATGCTGACGGACGAAAACGGCCTCAACATCAGTCAGAGGGATGTGACCCTTTCCACCTGCGGTATTGTTCCGAATATCAAGAGGCTGGCGGAAGAGGACTTATCCATCAACCTGGCTATTTCTCTTCACGCACCCACGGATGAGAAGCGGAAAAAATTGATGCCCATCGCTAATCAATATTCCATCGCAGAATTGATGGATGCCTGCAAGTACTATTTTGAAAAGACGGGCAGACGCATCACCTTTGAGTATTCCCTGGTGGCAGGTCAGAACGATAACAAGGAAGAAGCTGAAGAACTTGCTTCTCTGGTTTCCCCCTTAAACTGCCATGTGAACCTCATCCCCGTAAACCCCGTGAAAGAGTGCGGACTGCCGGGAAGCAGCCGTGAGCGGGCAGGGGAATTTGCCAAATGGCTTGAGAAGAAACGCATACAGGTCACGGTCCGACGGGAAATGGGCCGGGATATCGACGGCGCCTGCGGGCAGCTTCGCAGAAGACACGCCGACAAAACTTGAAATAATAGCCACTTTTCGGTACTATAAAGAGTGGCTATTTATTTTTTTGCTTGGGAGGAAGTAACTTGCTTAAAACAGCCTCGCTGTCTGATCCGGGGATCAGACGAGCCATGAATCAGGATATGGTCTATTCGTCGGAACTTCCGGTGGGTAATCTGCCGGATCTTTTTATGGTGGCCGACGGAATGGGCGGACATAAGGCCGGGGACTATGCATCCCGCTGCGCAGTGGACACCATTGTCCGCTCCGTTATGGAAGATGCACAGACGGATCAGGAAGAGATCATCCGGAAAGCCATCTCCGCTGCCAACGAAGAGATCCTTGAAAAATCCACGGAGGATCCCAATTTCGAAGGCATGGGGACGACTCTTGTTGCCTGTACCATCAAAGAAAACCTGATGAAAGTGGTTAACGTCGGGGACAGCAGACTCTATCTTCTCAGGGATCACAAGATCACCCAGATCACGGAAGATCATTACCTGGTACAGGAAAAGGTCAGACTGGGT
>JAFUUM010000404.1 GCA_017477805.1 Lachnospiraceae bacterium | reverse complement strand
CTTTACCCTGTACATGGATTACTGTTTTATCCAGCTTTTCAACTACGGACTTCAGGCCAAGACCGCCCTGCAGTTCGGCATTACCAGAAAGGAATTTATAAAAGGCTATGTAACCTTCGATGCCATTTTTATGACGGCAGAATACCTTCTGCTCCTTCTGATCGTGTTCATCGAACACCTGGTGCTCCATACCGGCAGCGCTTTTTTGCCCGGAGATATCCTGGTATCTCCTTTCGTCGGCCTGCTCTGCATCCTGCTCCTTGCAATGTGCCTCTTCTTCTGGGTGGAAGCCCTTGTGGGAAACGCACTGATGAAGTTCGGTAAGGTCGCTTTCTGGATCTACTACGTGATCTTTTTCGGAAGCTTCATCATCTTTGGCAAAGTGGTAGGCAATGAAAACTTTACGCCTCCCACGTGGCTTGTAAACGGCTTAAAGGGACTGCTTGACGGCATTACGGGACGGAGCCTTCTCCCCATCCCCATCATCCTGGTACTGATCTGCATTGCTGTTCTTGTAAACTACCAGTTCATGAAGAGACAGTCTGCAGCGTAAGATCATGGCGATAACCACATAACACACCAAAAAAAGATCTCTCCGGATCCTTCCGAAGAGATCTTTTCATATTCCATTCTATTCTTTATCCTCATCCCATGTCATTTCCCGGAGCAGGTAATCCTTGTCGTTATCGATAAGCTTGATCATGACCTGCGCGAAATTCGGATCAAACTGCGTTCCGGATCCTTTTACAAATTCTTCCCGGACAAACTGCTGTGGAAGCGCTGTTCTGTAGCTTCTGTCGGATGTCATGGCATCGTAGGCGTCCGCAACGGAAATGATCCTTGCGATCTCGGGGATTTCCTCTCCCTTTAATCCGTCCGGATAGCCTTTTCCGTCATACCGTTCATGGTGATAATGGGCTCCGATACTGATATACGGATATTCCCGGATACTGGAAAGGATCTGATTTCCCATGACCGGATGCTGTTTGATCACACCAAATTCTTCCGATGTCAATTTACCGGATTTATTGATGATGGCATCGGAAATACCGATCTTACCTACGTCATGAAGAAGAGCCGCGTAATAGATCCGTTCGCAGTCTTCCGCATCCTTATCAAGCTCCTCAGCGATCAGTTTGGAGTATTCCGCTACCCGAAGAGAATGTCCACGGGAATACTGGTCTTTTGTATCAATAGCATTTACAAGTGCTGTAGCCGTATCTTCGAACAGATTTTGAGCGGACATCTGTTCCCGTTTCAAGACTTCCATTTCCTTTTCCTGATACTTATCGATGGCAATGGTCCTGTTATAGATCAGGATGATGGCGACGATGGTAAAGGTGTTGGTAAAGAGCCCCGGAATACTGCCCGTCTGATGACGAATGATAATACTGCCGAGTATCATGGGATATTGCATAAGAAGAAGTACCAGCGAGGTGATAAAACCGGTCTTTCGGAAAAATACCACAATAAAGATCAGGCAGAAATTTGTGATCGACGAGACCACACCGGTATACGCCGACATCGGAATGGTGTTGCCATTAACGGTTACAACCTGTTTAGAGCGGGCCACCATGACAACGACCACGTTCAAAAGCAGATATATCACCACCAGGATCACATACAGGATCTTTGATGGCTCTCTTATTTCATTTTTCCCTTCCATCATAATCGTTGCCCCCCAACAACCATACTTAATCCTTATTATATCATGTTTTTCTGAAGTTCCATACGATTGGACAACATTTTTGCATAGTTTTCCGACAAAAGGAAGGGCATAAAGAAAGGGAGCGGAGAAAACTCTCCGCTCCCCTATTCCCCTTATACACTTTATCGTTCTTGTGGTCAGAACTTATTTGTTCTTTTTCCACTCATCGTACTGTTTCTGGAACTCTTTCAGAACATCCTGATAACCAGCTTCGTCAAGAGCTTTCTGGTAAGCTTCGATTGTAGCGTCTACATCTGCAGGAGCGATACCGCCGTTCTCCAGAGGGAAGCCGTACTTATCGAATACAGTAGAGCAAGCGGTGTAAGCTGCTTCTACAGGAGCCATGTTGAAACGGAAACCAGCTGCGGAAGAGGTGTTAGCGCCACCGTTGAATGCCTTGTACAGTTCAGCCTTGTTAGCGGGCTCGTTAGCCAGAGGAGTTACAACAGTTGCGGAAGCGGACTCCCACATGGAGTGGTTGTACTTGCAATCAGCAACCTGCTCAACCTGGTGAGCATCGTTGTAGTTGAAGTCTTCGCCTTCGATACCGAAGGTGTAGATGTCAGCCAGAGTGCTGTCGGTGTACAGCAGACCCATGAAATCGATACAAGCCTGAGCTTCTTCTTTGGTGCTGTTGGAAGTTACGCAGTAGCAAGAACCCAGAGCAGAAGTGGAGTGTGCCCATCTGCTGGTAGCGGGCTGCATGGTAACATCCTGGCCATAACGAGCATCAGCTTCGTCGTTTACAGGGATATCGGTCCACCAGGAAATAGCCCAATCCTGAGTCTGAGTGGTGGTATCGGTAGTGGTCTTGGTAACATCATCTTCGGAGATGTAGCCAGCCTCACCCCATTTAGCCATCAGATCGCAGAACTCTTTGTACTCGGGAGTCTGGATGGTGTCTACTACGGTGTCGGTAGCTCTGTCAACTGCGAAGAAGTTGGTAGCAGAGTTAGCGGTGAAGAAATCGAATTTATCGATGTACCATCT
>JAFUUM010000403.1 GCA_017477805.1 Lachnospiraceae bacterium | reverse complement strand
CGCTCTCGCGCTCCTACAACCACTCGGATATCGCGCCCTTGCTTCGCCGAGCGCTTTTTTCCTCGTGTTTGTTCACTCGTCAAAGTCGCCACTGCCTGCAAGCAAGCTTGCGCAGTACGAACTTTGACTCGCTTGATCATCACATCTTGATACCGGTGGAACTGATACTCTCCACGAAGGTTCTCTGTGCGAAGAGATACAGGATGATCAGCGGCATGATGATCATCAGCGTACCCGTTGCAAGGATACAGTTGGAATACGCGATGGAGATCGTTGTCTTAACACCGTTGATACGCTGGATGTAAGCACCCAGGGAGTCCACGATCCTGGCAAGGGAAGTACTTACCAGCTTGGTCTTACCAAGGAACATCTTGGAGTAAAAGCCGTCTGTCCACTGCCATACAAAGGCAAACAGGAAACAGGATGTGATGATGGGCTTTGCCTGGGGGAGCATGATGCGGATAAATGTCTTGAGCATTCCGCAGCCGTCCACGTAAGCAGCTTCTTCCAGATCTCCGGGGATGTTACGGAAGAACTGTCTGATCATAAAGATGTAAAGACCGTTCTTTAAGCCCATACAGCCTGCGCTCATCAGATAGTAGGGGATCTTGGATCCGCGAAGGTTGATGGCATCGCCGGTGATCAGTTTGAAGATCCCAAAGATGTCAAAGTATCTGAAGTGCAGATGAAGGGAGCTGGCGATGGTCTGAGGCGGGATCAGGATCAGCATGATCACGCAGGCAAACCAGAATTTCTTAAAGGGAAACTCAAATCTCGCAAAGCCGTAACCCACAAGGGTACACATGGCGATCTGCAATACTGCGATGGTCAGGGAAACAAACAGAGAGTTGATCAGGGACTCACCGTAGGTCATGAGCTCCGCCGCCAGTCTGTAGTTCTCTGTTGTAAAGTGCTCGGGGATCGCGATAACGATGGGGTTATACAGATCCTTCTCCGTCATGAAACTGACAGAGATCTTGTTCAGGATGTGCTGCAGGATCATGAAGCACATTCCGAACAGAAGGATAAATCTTACGATGCTGACCCCCCATCCCATCAGGACTTTCTTTAACAGGTAGCCGCCCGAATCCCGATTGCGTTCCCAGAAGGTCTTACCGTTGTACAGTTTTTTTGCCGAGGCATGGTTTTCATGCTTACTCATAGTAATAAACCCTCCTTGAGATCAGGAACGATGTCAGACCTACAAATGCAAGTACGATCAGGAAGTAGATCCATGACATGGCAGATGCATATCCGTACTGCAGCTGATCGATCATAACGGTCTGGATCTTCTCGATAACGCCGTTATCGGAACGCATACAGAAATCGACTACGGTGTAGATCCAGTTAACCAGGAAGAGGGAGCTGATCATGGGGAAGGTGATCTTCCAAAGGCTTTCCCACTTGGTACAGCCCTCGATGTCTGCCGCCTCGTACATGCTGGAGGAGATGGTCTGCAAACCGGACAGGAAGATGATGATCTGGATACCGGATGCGATGGCCACATCGTAAATGTTATCGATAACTTCGAACACAGTCTCGTAAGCTCTGACACCTACACCTGCGGTTCGAAGGACCGTTTCCAGAGCATCCGTGATGCTGACACCCTGTGTGGATTGTTCGATGGTTGCTTCCAGTGCTGCCATCAGCTGGTTATCTGACTCCAGACCCAGGATAACACCGGAGGAAAGGATAACCGGGAGGAAGAAGATCGCTCTGACAAGCGCTCTTCCGTGGAATTTCTGGTTTAAGATCAGTGCCACAAAGAAACTGAACACGATGATGGCCAGAGAGTAGACGAACATCCTTGTCAGCTCTTCCACAAGAAGTCTTGTATAATCAGGATCCACGCGGAAGATGAAGACAAAGTTTGTCAGGCCGTTATAAGTCTTTTTAATGCTTCCTCCGCTCAAGTCCACATTGGTAAAACTCATGGTCAGAGACTCCAGCAGCGGTTTCACCATGAAGACCAGAAAACCTATGATAAATGGAGCGATGAACAGATATCCTGCTTTGGCTTTTCGCTTCTGCAGCCCCACCAATTTTTTCTTCTGCTTTTTCATCCGTTCGTGTCCTCTCTTATCTCACTACCAGATAGTCTCTTGCCGGGATCTTCTTTCCGTCTTCCGTCTGGGCATCACTGTAACCGTAGTTGACATAGACCTTGGTACCGTCCGCGTAATCCGTCCTCGAAACGTCTTCCGACAGATTGTCGTGACCCACCATTTCCTGGTTAAAGGTATGGCCCAGTTCTTTGTTGTATCTGGAATAGATCTCCAGCATCATGGATTTCCATGATTCATAGTTGGCGCCGTAGTACTCGGTGTAGAGGGTCTTCTGTGTTGCAAAAGCACTCTCTTCCATAAAGGTAAAGGAAAGTCCCGCGCCGTATTCTGCACTGTAAAGCACTTCGTTCTCAACGTTTCCGCTGAGGTTGATGGCTTTACCCGTGTAGTTCACTCTTCCGTGGAAGGCGATCTGATAAAAAGGTACTTCCTCATCCAGCATGGTGTATTCGCTGCCGCGAAGGTCCATGTTGGTGACCATGCTTGCATAAGGCACAGCGTAGTCATTACCCATGTTGATCATGACCGGAGTTCCCTGCGAAGAAACCTTCTTCAGTTCTTCTTCCTGGATCTTTAATACGGCCTGTCTGCTCTTCTCATCCTTCCGGTAGAAATCGGAAGAAAGGTCCATACCAAGATCCTGATAGGATACGCCGGCGCCATACTTGGCTGCTGCCTTGGCCAGGGTATCCGCATTCTTCATTGCAACATTCGTATGCAGCAGGAAGTAATTGTTTTCGGAATTTTCTCTCTGTGCATAAGTGATGTGGCTGTATTCAAACAGCTCCGCTCTCTCCTTGGTGATGAACTTTGCCGCATCACGATAGGAGAAGAAACCATCCAGGATGTTGGAGTCATATGCATACTGTGTGATACCGTTTAAGTAGATCTTTGTGCCGGTCTCTGCACAAACGTTACAGAGTTCCGCAAGCTGTTTTGTGCTTCCAAGGGATCTGACCGTGTGTACGGAAGAAAGCATCTTCTGGTTCACACCGCCGTTACACCATCCGGAGAGTTTCACGGACATGTTGTCGACGCCCTGCTCGCTCAGTCCCCGAACGATCTCGGCCGCTTCCTTATAAGTGGTCAGCTCCAGAGGTCTGGATACGGGAACACCGAGGATCTGCTGAACCTTGTCGATGGCACCCACGATCTCAACCGCTACGGGAGTGGACGTATCGGAATTCAGGGCCAGGTACTCGCCGTAGCGATCCTGCATGTACTCACCGTAAGATTTTGCCATATCAACGTAATCACCGGAGTGGATGAAACGATATCTCTGCTTCAGCACTTCATCCGGAACGTTGGTGGCATATTCAAACACATCGGAGTTTGCGATATCACCTACGTCATACTGTTCTCTCTGGCAGATGCTGTAGATGGCGTTTACGAAGTTATAACTGTGGACCTTGCCGGCCACATCTGCCTGGATGGATGCGTAGGAACTGCCGTCCTCCAGCATGCAGATAAAGGAATCATCCTGTTCCGCTACACCGTACACTCCGTAGTAAGCTCTGGTGTTGTGTACCACTGCTTTTCTGGTGATACACATATCCCAACCGTAAACGTTGGTGTAATAGCTGTTCTGAGAAACTTTACCGTTATTGAAGTTGATCAGTGCACCGCCGCCTTCGGGTACCAGCATAT
>JAFUUM010000402.1 GCA_017477805.1 Lachnospiraceae bacterium | reverse complement strand
GGGCGATATTTGCAAAAGGACCGCCATGTACCAGTGCGGGAGTATGCTCTAAGGTCTGGATCAGGTTTGGCTTTAAGGCATCCTTTAACAGAGCTGCCATGGAACCGACTGCCTTTAATTCCCCTGCGGTTACGGGTTTTCCTTCTCTGGTGTAAGCAACAACGATACGGGACAGACGCTTTTTCAGATCCGCCATGTCTTCAGACAGGCAAAGGATGGCCATGATCTCGGAAGCAACGGTGATAACAAAATGATCTTCTCTGACGTATCCGTCGCCGCGGCTTCCCATACCCACTACGATATTACGAAGGACACGATCGTTCATATCCATACATCTTTTCCAGATCACCTGACGGGTATCGATACCAAGCTCATTTCCCTGCTGGATATGATTATCCAAAAGGGCAGCCAGCAGATTGTTTGCGCTGGTGATGGCATGGAAATCACCGGTAAAATGAAGGTTTAAATCCTCCATGGGAACAACCTGGGCATATCCGCCGCCGGCAGCTCCGCCCTTGATCCCGAAGCAGGGGCCAAGGGAAGGCTCACGAAGAGCGATCACTGCCTTTTTGTTCAGCTTTGCAAAGGCTTCTCCAAGACCTACTGTGGTCGTTGTCTTTCCTTCTCCCGCAGGAGTAGGATTGATGGCCGTTACCAGGATCAGTTTTCCGTCGGGCTTATCCTGCAGACTCTGCAGGAATTCTTCCGTCAGTTTGGCCTTGTACTTGCCGTAGCATTCCAGATCATCTTCACCGATCCCGATGGATCCGGCTACTTTCACAATGGGTTCCATTACCGCTTCCTGAGCAATTTCGATGTCCGTTTTCATAAATACTCCTCCACATACTGGTCAAATTGTTCCGGTCCCATCAGAATGCGACGGGGTTTGGTCCCTTCTTCAGGTCCCACGACTCCGGCTTCCGCCAACTGGTCCATGATCCGGGCGGCCCGGTTAAACCCGATCTTAAAGGCTCTTTGCAAAAGCCCGATCGAAGCTTTGTCCTTTTCGATGATAAACTGACCTGCCTGAACGAAAAGTTCGTCAAAACGGGATCCACCGTCATCGCCGGATGATCCGCCGGATGATCCCACCGCATTTGCGGCAGCTTCGTTCACGCTCTGTTCGATATCGGGTGCGAAATCATTGATGATGTTCTGCGCCCGGAGGAAATCGGTGACTTTCTGTACTTCTTCGTCGGAAACAAATGCTCCCTGTACTCTCGTGGGTTTCGGTGATGATTGAGGAGCAAAGAGCATATCACCTTTACCAAGGAGTTTTTCCGCTCCGTTTGTATCAAGGATGGTCCTGGAGTCCACACCGCTGGATACCGCAAAGGCGATACGGCTGGGCATGTTGGCTTTGATCAGACCGGTGATGACATCCACGGAAGGACGCTGGGTGGCAATGATCAGATGGATGCCTGCCGCTCTGGCAAGCTGTGCCAGTCTGCAGATGGCTTCTTCCACTTCTCCGGCGGCCACCATCATCAGATCCGCAAGCTCGTTCACAACGATGAGGATCTGAGGCATTACCTTGGGAGCATTGGGATCACCGGATTTTGCTTCTTCCGCCACCTTAGCGTTATAACCTTTCAGGTCACGGACACCGTACTCTGCAAATTTCTGATAACGGTCCGTCATCTCCTTCACACCCCACTGCAGAGATGCGGCAGCCTTTTTCGGATCCGTCACAACAGGCAGGAGCAGGTGAGGGACACCGTTATAAACGCTTAATTCAACCACCTTGGGATCGATGAGTATCATCTTTACTTCGTCCGGCTTGGACTTATAGAGGATACTCATGATGATGGTGTTGATACATACGGATTTACCGGAACCGGTGGAACCGGCAATGAGCAGATGGGGCATCTTCGCAAGATCCGTAACAACGGTTCGTCCGCCGATATCTTTACCGACCGCAAATGAAAGTCTGGCATTGGATTCCTTGAACTCTTTGGATTCCACAAGATCCCGGAACGCCACCATATCCACATTTTTATTGGGCACTTCGATACCCACCGCACTCTTTCCGGGGATGGGAGCTTCGATACGGATCTCCGTAGCGGCAAGGTTTAACTTGATATCATCTGCAAGATTCACGATCTTGGATACTTTGACACCAACCTCAGGCTGGAGTTCGTATCTTGTTACCGCAGGACCCTGACTGATGTCCGTCACTTTGACGTCCACGCCGAAGGTCCGAAGGGTATTTTCCAGATTTTCCGCAGTATCACGCAGTTCCTGATCCTGGGATCCTTGGGAACGTTTGCCCTTCTTTAAGTATTCCACGGGAGGGAATTTGTACTTGGAAACAGGATTCCCAACGGGCTGCTTTTTGTTCAGCGCCATCTGGCCGTCTTTTTCCGCCACCAGATTTAAGGAGCCATCCGCTTCTTTCACGGGTTTTAAGACCTTCACCGTCTCCTGCTTTTTCACCGGCTCCGGCATGGGTTCGGGTTCCGGAATAGGCTCTACCACAGGCTCCGGCACGTATTCCACGGGTTTTACGGGAAGCGGTTCGATCTCTTCTTCCTCTTCGGGGAAACGTTCTCTGTGGATCTTGATGGGAACCTCCCGGTCGTGGGTGCGGTATTTGGAAGGAACGATCTCCTCTTCCTCAGCCTGCCACCGTCCGGGGATCTCGGGCTCATCCAGAGACAGTTCATGGATCTCATCTCTGGCGTTTAATGCTTCTTCATCCACGGGGGCCTGATCCTGAGGCTTTAATGTTGTATTAAAAGCAACGCCTCTTGCCTTTTTATCCATTCTGAGGATCCGTTCATTCTCCTCTTCTTCTCTGGCAAGACGTTCCTGTTCTTTGCGTTCTCTTCGATCTTCTTCCTGCTGTCTTCTCTTTTCTTCCCGGGCAAGCCGCTTTTCTTCCCTGCGGGCACGACGCTGTGCCATTTCTTCCTCGTAGTATGCTTCCTCTTCTTCCCGAAGTTTCGCATCTTCCAGGTAGCGTTCCTGACGTTCTTTTCTTCGACGTGCTGCGGCTTCCATGGCTTCTTCCGCATAGCGGCTGCCCTCTTTGACGCCATCGATCAGGGATTTTTCCGTGATGAGGACAATACAGATCAG
>JAFUUM010000401.1 GCA_017477805.1 Lachnospiraceae bacterium | reverse complement strand
TTCTCCTTTTTTCTTTAGAAATTACTTACTTTATCAAAAATCAGATGTACCGTCATCATCGTCCGGTTCCATTTCGATTTCATCCACGTGGATCAGAGACCGCAGATCCGGATAGGTTGCCACCGCTGTTTGCCGGTCTTTTTCCAGCCGGAAATCCACTTCCACCTTTTTCCCAAGATAGTCTGCGATGGCATCGGTAACGATCTCTGGTCTGTTTGCGATCATATTATACTTGACCTCACTGGTATACACGAGCAGCAGATGCCCGTTGTTCCCCAGGCTTACTACAGCGTTTCGAAGGCCCTCTCTGTGAGGATCCGGAACCGGGGCCACAATGGATCCCCAGTTTTTTACCACCTGCTCGATCTCTTCAGGGACGGCCGCAGGGAGCGGGGCCTTTTTTACCGGAGCGGCCGGGGCTGCAGGTGCCGCCTGGGCGGATGCCTGCCCGGCAGGGGCGATCTTTACCCCTTCCGCGATGGCGGTTTCCAGTTTTCTCACCCGGTCTGCCAGTGAATCTTCATCCCTCTCCATTTCGGGAATACACATCTTGATCAGGGTCAGTTCCACCATGACCCGCTTTTGCGATGTCTGGCGGAGTTTCCCGGTGAGTTCCGAAAGGATACGGATGTATCTCATGATCACTTTTTCTTCCGTCAGTGAGGTTTCTTCCCGCATCCTCGCCAGATTTTCCGCCGACAGGTCGATGATCTCTTCTGCCCGGTCGGAAACCTTTAACAGCAGGAGGTTTCGAAGATACCAGTTAAAGTCCGTGGTCAACTGTACAAGATCACGGCCTTCCATCACCATATCGTTGAGGATGCTGATGCATCCGACCACATCGCCTTTCAGGATGCTCCGCAGAAGCCCGCTGAACACTTCCGTATCCACGGCTCCCAGTACATCCAGTACCATTTCGTAAGTCAGTTTTTCTCCGTAATGAAAAGCAAGGCACTGGTCCAGCAGACTTAAGGCATCTCTCATGGCGCCGTCTGCGCTTTTTGCAATATAGCGGAGGGCTTTCTCTTCCGCCTCCAGGCCTTCTTTTCCCATCAGTTCGGAGAGTCTGTCGGTGATGACATCCACCGGTATACGCTTAAAGTCGTATCTCTGACATCTGGACAAAATGGTGGGGAGGATCTTGTGGACCTCCGTGGTAGCCAGAATGAACACAACATATTCCGGCGGCTCTTCCAGAGTTTTTAAGAGTGCGTTAAATGCTCCCGGAGAGAGCATATGGACTTCGTCGATGATGTAGACTTTCTTTTTGCCCTGTGCCGGAGTGAAGTTGGTGTCCTGAATGATCTCACGGATGTTGTCCACACCGTTATTGGATGCGGCATCGATCTCCTGGACATTCATGGCACTTCCGTTTGCGATAGCACGGCAGGTCGGGCATTCGCCGCAGGGATTTCCGTCCTTGGGGTTCTCGCAGTTGACTGCCTTTGCAAAGATCTTTGCCACGGAAGTCTTACCCGTTCCACGGGTCCCGCAGAACAGGTACGCATGGCCGATGTGGCCGGACTTTAACTGGTTCTTTAAAGTCTCCACCACTGCCTTCTGGCTGCATACTTCTTCAAAGGTAGACGGTCTGTATTTTCTGTATAATGCCTGATATGCCATCTGAAATAACACTCCTGTCGCGATAATGCCCGGCGTGTCTGCGCCGGGCATTTATTTCGCGATACCCTTTTGTTTATGGGATGACCGCCGGCCTTAATCGCCGAAGCAGATCCCCAATAATTTTGCCTCTTTGATGATGGTGGCATCGGGAGAAACCATCTTCAGTTTTCCTGCCACATCTTCCAAAGGTACTTTCACAACTTCTCTGTTTTTGTAACCAACCATAAATCCGTATTCACCCTTTAAGATCAGGCGGCCGGCCTCCGCACCAAGACGGCTTGCAAAGACTCTGTCGTAAGGACAGGGGGATCCGCCTCTCTGGGTATGGCCGGGAACGGTGACTCTGACATCCTGTCCGGTCTTCTTCTGGATCTTTGCTGCGATCTCATAAGATACGGACGGATAAGGTGAAGTCTCGAGTTTTTTCTTGTACTCTTTCTTGCTCAGTTTCGCATCCGCTTTGGAAATGGCACCTTCCGCCACTGCCAGGATGGTAAACTGGCTGCCTCTGTTGTGTCTGGCATCAATGGCCTCGATCACCTTATCAATGTCGTAGGGGATCTCGGGAATGAGAATGATATCCGCACCGCCGGCGATACCGGCGTTCAGGGTCAGCCATCCCACCTTATGTCCCATAACTTCCACAATAAAGACTCTGCCGTGAGAAGCCGCAGTGGTGTGGATGCAATCGATGCAGGCCGTTGCGATATCCACAGCACTCTGGAAACCGAAAGTCATATCCGTTCCCCAAAGATCGTTATCAATGGTCTTGGGCAGGGTAACAATGTTCAGGCCTTCCTCCCGGAGCAGGTTTGCGGTTTTGTGGGTGCCGTTTCCGCCAAGGATCACAAGGCAGTCCAGACGCAGTTTGTGATAATTCTGCTTCATGGCATCCACTTTATCCAGGCCGTTCTCATCCGGTTCCTGGATAGTCTTAAAAGGAGTACGGGAACTGCCGAGGATCGTGCCGCCCTTTGTGAGGATACCGGAGAAATCCTTTCCCGTCAGCATGGTGAAATTGCCATAGATCAGGCCCTTATAGCCCTCTAAAAATCCATAGATCTCCACGGCCTCTCCGCTGTTGTAAAGGGTTTTGACAACACCTCTCATGGCAGCATTCAGTGCCTGGCAATCTCCACCGCTGGTCAACAATCCGACTCTCTTCATGGCTTCCCCTCCGCTTTGTGAATACGTCCTAATTGTTTCCATCGATCCGCCTTTGGCAGATCGTCACAGATATAATAAGTATAGTCGCTTGACTGATGTTATGCAAATCGCTATAGTAGGTTCTGACGCATTTTGCGTCTTATACGGAGTTGTACCCAAGTGGCTGAAGGGTCCGCACTCGAAATGCGGTAGGTCGGGCAACCGGCGCGAGGGTTCAAATCCCTCCAACTCCGCTCTACTTATACAATCTTACGATCTCTTTTTCGATGGACTCCGGCACCATGAAGCGGATGCTCTTTCCGTCTTTGATGCGGTCCCGGATCATCGTCGATGAGATCTCAATGGCAGGAAAGTCCATAAGATGGACGGTCCCGCCATATTTTTTTTCAAGATTATCTGCCCAGGGTCTTGCCTTCTCCACCGTCACATCTCCTCTGCAGGCTGCAATGAGTTCGCAGTTTGCAAGGATCCTGTCGGGATAGACCCAGGAAGAAAAACTCTGCAGGCAGTCCGCACCCACAATAAAATAAAGCGTCGCATCCGGATCTTTCTCTTTCAATTCCTGCATGGTCTCCCAGGTATAGGTTTTTCCCTCTTTTTTCAGTTCATGATCACTGGCTTCAAAGCCCTCCAGGTTCCCGATGGCTTTTTCACATAGCGACAGCCGCTGCTCACCCGGAAGGATCATCTGTCCTTCCTTTAAATAGGGATTGCCTGCGGGCATCACCAGGATCCGGTCCAGGCCAAAGTTTTCTTTTGCATAAACGCCCAGCATCAGATGGCCGATATGGATGGGATTAAAGGTCCCGCCCAGGATTCCGATCTTCTCGCTCATTTCTTCTCCTTATGAAAAGGGATCCAGAACAGGGGGCATGCACCGCTTATGGGCACTGCCTCTCTCCTTTGCCGCGATGATCTCATCCACTTTTTGATCTCCGCAGCTGCCATTACGAATGTACTCATGGATCTGGGCGTAGGTCACACCCAGTTTTTCTTCATCGCTCATTCCGGACAGACCGTCGGAGGGAGTCTTGATAACAACCTCTTTCGGAAGTTCCGTCATGGTCAGGCCTACCTGTACCACTTCCAGACTGGTGAGTTTTCCGATGGGATTAAAGTCATAAGCCGCATCCCCGTCTTTTGTGCAGTATCCGACCGTTGCTTCCGTAAGATTGCCGGTCCCGCACAAAAGTGCATTCAGAGCCTGGCCCATGAAACGAAGGGTGGTCATCCGAAGTCTGGGACCCACATTGATGTTACTGGCTTTTACAGGGGCTTCCCCTGCCTGATCCAGATCCGCACCGCAGCCTTCTCTTGCTGCTTCCAAAAGGGCCTTATGGGCATTCCCGATATTGATAACATGAGGAGTTATCCCCAATGCTTTGCACACGAGTTCGGAATCGCTGATATCCTTTTGTTCCCCGTCCGGCAGCATGATGCCGTAAACATGTTCTTTTCCGAGGGCACGGGCGCAAAGTGCCGCGACCACGGCACTGTCTTTTCCGCCGGATATACCGATCACCACGTTGTTCATGCCGCACTTACCCATATGTTCCCGGATCAGTTCCACAAGTCTGTCTCTGACTTTTTCTGCCTCAAACCCCTTTATTTCCATCTTTGTTATCCACCCTTTCCGTTCTCAAAACAAAAACTCCCCTATCCACTTTTTATCATGTTTCGGGGAGTTTGCCTAGGCAGATCATGCCGTATTTATTCAGTTTTATCTTGTTCTTCCGGATCACCTGTCAGAGTTTCTTCCTGATACCGGTCCAGCAATTCATTCAGATCCTGATAAGGATTGGGGATCAGCCGGATCTCATCGTTCAATTCCAGGAGAAGATCCTCTTCCGGATCCCAAAGAGGCCACTCGGGAAGTCCATCGCCGTTGGGATCTCCGGTCTTTGCAAAGTTGGTCCAGTAACTCTGCATGATCTCGGACAATGCCAGGTCCGCTTCATCATACAGTCCAGGATGTCTTGTCAGGTTTCCGTATGCATAGGGAAGCTCTCCGGCATGGTGATTGCTTAAATAATTATTGGTCTTGGTAAAGAAATACTGATATACCGGCCTGCCCTGTGCTGCCATATATCTGCTCCAGACATGGTGGCTGTAGGAAAACCAGGCATCGGAATAAATGTAGGCCAGAGAGCCTTTAGCCTCGCCACCGGCATCCACAAAAAAGGTCTGATCCCGGGTGATGGCACCGGCAGGATACAGCGCAATGGCTTCTTCCGCGTATTCTCCAAGGATGGGCTCTAAGAGCTCCGCAAAGTTCTCATTGGTTGCCTTTGAAGAAAGAAGGAAGGCATCCGCCTCTTTGAGATTGGATCCGTTTAAGAGGGCCGTTTCGTGGTTATTGCCTTTTTCATAGGTTTCGTAGGGCTGTTCGATGAGTGCATAGCCGTCAACGCACATGGAACTGTTTTTGTACTTCGTTGTAATAAGCTTCTCCGCAGGAATTGCCCGAAGTTCCTCCACAGAAGATACGCCGAATTCCTCCATGATATCCTGTCCCATCTCCAGTGCTTCCTCGCGGTCCCGGAATGTATGATAGGGCTGATAGCCTGCGATACCGCTGCTCTCTGCGATGGCCCGGTTGAAAAGACCTTCCGTCAGAGGGGATACGCAAAGGGCATTCACGGACGAAGCCCCCGCGGATTCTCCGGCGATGGTGATGTTATCGGAATCTCCGCCAAAGAGGTCAATATTCTCATGAACCCAGGAAAGAGCTTTGATCTGGTCCAAAAGGCCGTAATCTCCCGTGGTCCCATTAGGAGATTCCGCAGCAAGATCTTCGTTAGCATAATATCCAAAAACGCCCAAACGGTATGAGAAGTTCACAAAGATCACGCCCCTATTTGCAAAGCGCTCACCACGATATTCCGTATAATAGGACTGCCCAGTCATCAACGATCCGCCATGGACGTAAAAGACCACAGGAAGTTTTTCCTCGCTGCTGCCGGCAGGTCTGTAGATATTCAGATACAGGCAGTCCTCGCTGAGGGGCTCCCGGTACTGATCCTTCCAGGAAAACTCATAATTATGAGTGCCAAGAAGCGCCTGCAGGGAGTCATACAGCGGGGTATTTCTCTGCTGCATTGCCATGGGCGCGTATTCATCGCAGGCCCGAACGCCCTCCCAGGGTTCCGGATCCCTGGGTTCTTTCCACCGAAGATCTCCCACCGGTGCCGCCGCGTAAGGGATCCCCGCATATACTTCCACGGAATGATCCTCGTTATAAACTCCGGTAATATCTCCCTGGGGTAAGTGAAGGACTTCCGTAACATCCGGATCTTCATTTGCCACCGCGGGTACATTTTTATAAGGAGGCGCCGTCAGGATATAGTTCAGGATCAGACAGAGCACCAGCGCACAAAACGCCAGTATCTTTTTCCCCTTCTTTGCTTTCTCTTCCTTTCCCATCCGGGCAGCCACGCAGGCGTAGCAAAGGATCAGGATAAGTCCGATCCCCCATCCCCACAAAGTGTTTTTGGACAGTTCAAGAAGAAGGATATACACTGCCGCAAGGACCACAAGGCCCATAACGCTTAAGATCTTTCGAAGTTTCATTTAGTCACCTTTGCCTCGGTTGCATAACATTATATTGTACGCAATCTAATATAGCCGTAAACCGATATTCTGTCAAGACCGTGTTTTCCCACTACTGCGTGCATTTATATGGTACAATGGCGGAAAAGACAGAATCTTTCTTCACCCTAAAAGGAGATCACTATGTTCTGTACCAGTTGCGGCTCTCAGGTAGCCGACCATCAAAGCTTTTGTCCAAAATGCGGGGCAGTCATGAAATCTCAAAGCACCGGCGTTCAGGGAAATCCTGCATCCGCTGCTCCCCATATGCAACCCCAAGGGCAAACGCCTTACGCGGCGCAAACACCCTACAATAATCAGACGCCCTACGGCAGCCAAAGCGGCTATGCGGCTGGAACGCCTTACGGCAATGGACAGCAGCCACCGGTGGCAGCAAAATCCGGAACGAATTTTGTTCCCTTCCTCATCGCCGGTCTCCTCATCGGTGTCCTTTTAGCCGGCGGGATCTTTGCCTCCACCAGATTCGGCACCCCGAGTCAGGATAAGAAAAAGCAGGAGATCGTCGAAAAGCCCATAAAAGAAACAGAACCTGTTGAAGAAACCGTTATTGTAACAAGCGGTGAGACCACAAGAACGCTGATGATCTACATGGTGGGAAGCGACCTGGAGTCCCGGGATGGGAAATACGGTGGTGCAGCCTCCAAGGACATCCGTGAGATCCTGGCTGCCGATCTGCCGGAAAACGTTAACATCGTTTTAGAGTGCGGCGGTTCCGAAGTATGGCAGAATGCCAATATCCCCGATGGAGAAGTCACCAGATTTCTGGTACGGAACGGCAAACTTCAGGAACTGGAGCGCCTCGGCCGCACCAGCATGTCCCATGAAGGAGATCTTACCGATTTCATCAATTATGCTGCCAATAACTACCCCGCATCCAACTACTCCCTGATCCTTTGGGATCACGGCGGTGGTATTCCCGTAGGCTTTGGTTATGACGAACTGGCAGACTATGATGCCATGTACGATTACCAGATCGGCCGGGAACTGGAAAACTCCGGGATCCACTTCGATGCCGTGATCTTCGATGCCTGCAACATGTGTACTCTCGAAATGGGACGTGCACTCCAACCCTCTGCGGACTACATGGTGGGCGCAGAAAGTTATGTCAATAACGCCGGCATCTATTACACCAACTGGCTCTCAAAACTGGACGGAAATGCCCGTGAGTTCTGCGAGGTCATTGTCCAGGATTACATGGACTCCATTCAGGCTGAAGGGCTCGTTGGATCCATGTCCGTGATCCGTCTGGATTTCATTGATGAAGTCTATGATGCCTACATCGACTACGTCGGCTCCGTCAAGTCCAATCTGGATGACGGCGACTACGCTGCTTATTATCAGGCAAGAGGAAACTGCGGATATTACGAAGAAAATGACTCCGTGGACCTCATCACCCTGGCCACCAGTTACAACACCGGCAGTTCCACACCACTGATCAATGCCGTGGTCAATTCCGTGGTCTACACGGAAAGTGATATCGCCTACGGACACGGGCTTATGGCCTACAGTCCCTATGAATGGTATGAAGAATACACCACAGGACGGACTTCCTTCGAGAATCTGGATTACGATCCGGTGGTCACGGACTTTTATGACAATTTTGTTTCCATGGAACTGGCTTATCTGGGCGAGGATTACGTAGACTGGTATGCCGGCGACTGGTACATTGCCGATTATGAGACGGAAGCGGAAGATATTGCGGAAGTGAGTTCCAGTACCGTTCTTGATGTGGTGGAGACCGACTACTACTATGCGGTGGAGCTCACCGACGAGGACTGGGATATCATCTCCAGTATTGAGCAGTATGTGGTGATCGAATTCGACGATTCCTACCTTCTTCTCGGATCCGATTATACCAGTACCGTTGACTCTGCAAACCGCCTGGCCCTTGTGGATCCGGATGCCTGGGTATACGTTGGAGACTCCATTGCGACTTATTACTGCGCCTCCATCTACGACGATCCTAATTCCGACAGTTGGTCCCAGACCGGCATGATCCCCGTTACCGTCAATGGAGAAGATGCTTATCTGCTGATCTATTACGATGAGAACAATCCCACCGGAAAGATCCAGGGATACTCGTTCTACGACTTCGAGACCGGTGAAGAAGATGACGCCACCTATTTTCTGGAAGATACGGATATAGTGGACCTTGTCTATCAATATCTGGACAGTGACGGAAACATCACCTACGAAGCTGTAGGCAGCCCCGTACCTGCATCAGAACTGATTCTGGCTTATGCCACCATCGACTTAAATGATTACACCACTTATGGTTACTATCTTATCACCGATGTTTACGGCAACACTTACGAGACCGACATCCTGCCCTTTGGCCGGAATGACAGTGTTGATTAAACCTCAAACTGTTTCCAAGCAAAACAAAGATCCCCGATGCCATAAGCATCGGGGATCTTTTTCGATGGGCGCAACGGGGCTCGAACCCATGACCTCTTGCACGTCAAGCAAGTGCTCTCCCAGCTGAGCTATACTCCCAACGAGGTTTATCTTATCATATCTTTCGTTTCCCTGTAAAGGCAGAGAGCCTTTTTTCTCCGTAAACCTGCAGCCGTGTCAGCACCGTACAGATGATCAGGTAGATCAGTGCCACCTCACAGTACAGGGCAACGGGTTCAAAGGTCCTTGCCGCGATCTTCTGGGCTTCCCGGAACATTTCAGAAACCGTGATGCTGGCAGCCAGGGAGGTGTTCTTGACCAGGGCGATGAGTTCATTAAATAATGGCGGGAACGCCACGCGAAACGCCTGGGGAAGTACGATCCGTCTCATGATCTGGAAATAGTTCATACCCACGGAATATCCGGCCTCATACTGGCCTCTGGGGATGGCGGAAATGGCCCCTCGCATGATCTCGGAGGTATAAGCCCCTTCGTTTAGTGAAAAAGCAATGACCGCAGCGGGAAATGCATCCAGCGTGATCCCCACGGCTGGAAGTCCGAAAAAGATGATGAACAACTGCACCAGCAGAGGCGTTCCCCTGAAGATCCAGACGTAGAGTTTACAGATCTGGGACAACACGGGGATTTCCAGTTCCCGGATCATGGCGACCACAAGAGCGATGAAAAGTCCCGCGGCAAAAGCCAGCAGGGTAAGGGGAATGGTGACTTTTAATCCCATCACCAGGATCCGGGGAAATGAAGTTATCAGAAGATCAAGGATCCGTTCATTCATTGATAGGCTGTGTAATATCCTTTCCGAAATATCTCATGGAGATCTCATTAAAGGTTCCGTCGTTTT
>JAFUUM010000400.1 GCA_017477805.1 Lachnospiraceae bacterium | reverse complement strand
CCACTAAAAGGAGTGTACCCCGTTGAAAGACATGAACTCCCTGATCAAAAGGATCAACGAACTGTATCATAAGAGTAAGACCGAGCAGGGACTGACGGAAGAGGAAAAGAAGGAACAGCAGTTTCTTCGGAGACGTTATCTCGACAGCATTCGCTGCAACATTCGCGGACAACTGGATTCCATCGATGTGGTCAATCGTGACGGTTCTGTTACCAATCTGGGAGAAGAGCGGGAAAAACTAAAGGCGCAGAAAAAGACCTGCAGACAGGAACTGATGAAGCGCCGTGACATGACTCTTCAAAAGGAACGGGATGAGTGGAACAAAATGCTCAGAGCCCGCATCACATCAACGAAAGAATATGCGGATGCAAAGGTGATCTTTACCTATGTCAGCTTCGGTTCCGAGGCGGATACGGGATGGGTCATTCGCCATGCCCTTGAAAACGGAAAACAGGTTTTTGTACCTACCGTCATCGATAAACGAGTGATGAAGTTTTACCGCATCGGATCCTTATCGGAATTATTCCGGAATAAAATGGGGATCTTAGAGCCTAGTCCTTCCGAAGAAAACCTGTTTCTGCCGGAGCGGTATATTGCCGGAAATCATGTGCTCTTTGATCATGCGCTTTTGCTGATACCCGGTGTGGGATTTGACAGGGAAGGCAGCCGTCTCGGTTATGGGCGGGGCTATTATGACAGATATTTGAAGAACTTAAGATCCGAGATCAAAAAGAATTCCGGTAACATGAACATGATGGGAGTCTGCTACCAGAACCAGCTTTCCATCCATATTCCGGTGAATGAACTGGATGAACCCGTTGATCTCATCTGCACGGAGAACGAATTGATCCGTATTTCGAAATGATCCATCTGCAACGGTTCGGCCGACTTTTATTTTGAGAAAAGTTGGCTGAACCGTGTTGTTGTTTGATAAAGGGAAGTTAAGAGGTATCCATGACAAAACAAAGTAAAGAAGAATTAGAGAGACAGTTAGCTTATCTGGAAAAAGCGAAAACGCTTGTGGCTGCAAAGAAAGAAGAACTGGGCAGAAACTTAAAAGCCTGTGTGGTGACCTTCGGCTGCCAGATGAATGCCAAGGATTCCGAGAAGTTATCCGGGATCCTGGAGGAGTCCGGTTTTGAACTGACGGAATCCGAGGAAGCGGACTTTGTGATCTACAATACCTGTACCGTAAGAGATAATGCGAACCAGCATGTTTACGGCCGTCTTGGCGTCTTAAACGGACACAAGAAAAAGAATCCCGGGATGAAGATCGCACTTTGCGGCTGTATGATGCAGGAACCCTCCGTCATTGAAAAGATCAAAAAGAGTTACCGCTTCGTGGATCTTGTATTTGGAACCCATAATCTGTACCGGTTTCCGGAATACCTCTGTCAGGTCATGGAAGCGGACGGGATGATCATCGATATCTGGCAGGAGACCGACAGGATTGTGGAAGATCTGCCGGCATCACGCAAGTATTCATTCAAATCCGGCGTTAACATCATGTTTGGATGCAATAATTTCTGCACATATTGTATCGTTCCCTATGTTCGGGGAAGAGAGCGGAGCAGAGAACCAAAGGAGATCATCCGCGAGATGGAAGAACTGGCTGCTGCCGGTGTCAAGGAAGTCATGCTCCTTGGCCAGAACGTGAACTCTTACGGAAAGAATCTGGAGGAACCCTTTACTTTTGCGCAGCTCCTGCAGGAAGCGGAGAAGGTGGAAGGCATTGAGCGCATCCGCTTCATGACCCCTCATCCCAAGGATTTTTCCGAGGATGTCCTGGATGTCATCGCATCTTCCAAGAAGATCTGCAAGCACATCCATTTGCCGCTGCAGTCCGGATCAACCCAGATCCTGAAGAAGATGAACCGGAGATATACCAAGGAGCAGTTCCTGGATCTTGCACTCCATATCCGGGAAGTCCTGCCGGATGCAGCCATCACTACGGATATCATCATCGGTTTCCCCGGGGAAACGGATGCGGATGTGGATGACACCATTGATGTGGTAAGAAAAGTGCATTTTGATAATGCCTTTACCTTTATCTATTCGCCCCGGACCGGAACCCCTGCCGCCTCCATGGAGCAGGTAAAGGACGAGGATGCCCACAGGAATTTCGACCGTCTGTTAAAGGCTGTGCAGGAAGAAGCCAGAGGCCGGGTCAAACTGGTGGAAGGAAAGATCCTCCCTGCTCTTGTGGAAGAAGTCAACGAATCCCAGGAAGGTTTTGTCACCGGCAGACTGGAAAACAATACCCTGGTGCATTTCCCCGGAGATCCGTCTCTGGTTGGACAGATCGT
>JAFUUM010000028.1 GCA_017477805.1 Lachnospiraceae bacterium | reverse complement strand
TGAGAGCTTTGAAAAGCTTCTCGGCCGGCCCATTCCCGACGGAAAATGGAGCGGCAACTTAGGCATCAACGATGCTTTCTGTCAGATGTACTACGCAAAGGGCGGCCTTGCCAGACTCCTTTACAAGAAACTGACGAAGATGAAGGCAAAGGCGGATGCTTCCGGTGTTCCGGACTTAAACATCCTCTTTGTATATAACATGCCCTTCAGGGCCGTTGCCAAAATGACCGGCGGCGCCGTGAGCATGGAGATGTCGGAAGGGATCGTAAAGATCGTGAACGGCCATTTCTTTAGCGGCCTTGGAAAAGTCATCGGCGGATTCTTTAAAAACAAACGGCTGAACAAGAAATATGAAAAGACTCTGGCACAGGCCGGAAAGGAGAAATAGATTGAGTAAGATCAAAGAATGGATCGCAGCCCATCCGAATATCTGGGAGTTCATTTTGTTCAATGTGCTTTCCAATGTGTCCACCATCACCAGGTTCGTGCTGACTTGGATCGGTACCGCGATCTTTGTCAATTCCATGAAGATCCTGAGCCCTTTCCGGTTCCTGATCTTCGATTACACCGCGGAAAGTTCGCACGGACTGGGAGGATTCTTAACCTTCCTGATCGCGGAAGTCCTGGCGCAGGTGGTGAACTTCTTCGTTCAGAAGAACTGGGTATTTAAATCCAATGCGGACTTTGGGAAATCCGCACCCAAGTATGCACTGCTGGCAGTGATCATCGTTGTTGTCAACCTGATCCTGCCGGGTCACGTGACCAATCTGTGCATCAACACCTTCCACATGGGAGACCAGCTGGCAGCCACCATTGCTTCGGTGGTGAATACTCTGCTTGCAGTTGTGGTCAGCTATCCTCTGCTGAAGTTCTGGATCATGCCTAAGGATGCGAAGGAAACAGAAGAGAAGAAAGACGCAGAATAAAGAACAAAATCAGAGAAGGTTTTTGTAAAAAAGAAGGTACGGTGTGTACGCCGTACCTTCTTTTGCGTTATGATAAGGAAAGGCTATCACAAGAAACCATCAAACGGGAAAAAAGGTGAGAACATATGAATATCACACAGATCAAATACGTCTTAACGGTAGCATCTTCCCCCTCCATGCGGGAAGCGGCAACAAAACTGTATGTGACACAGCCGGCCCTGTCTGCCAGCATCCGGGAACTGGAAGAAGAACTGGGAATCCTGATCTTTGAGCGGACCAATAAGGGTATTTCTCTTACGGAGGAAGGAAGGGAGTTTGTGGCCTACGGCAAAAAGGCGCTGGCCCAGTACGAGATCCTGGAAGCAAGGTATTTATCCAAGGACAGTGATAAGGAGCATTTTTCCGTATCCACCCAGCACTATAATTTCGCTATCAAGGCATTTACCGAGATCATCCGGGACAAAGATCCGGACCGGTATGTGTTCTCCATTCATGAGACCAAGACGGCCGAAGTGTTGAAAGACGTTGGCACCTTGAAAAGCGAAGTGGGGATCGTTTCCTTTTCCAGGGATAACGAGGCGGTGATCCGGAAACTCTTTAAGGAATACCAGCTGGAATTTACGCCCTTGATGATCCGGGAAACCTACGCCTACGTGTGGAAGGATCATAAGTTTGCAAAGCGAAAGACCATCTCTTTGGAAGAATTGAAGGAGTACCCCTGCGTTGCTTTTGACCAGAGCGACGACAGCAACTTCTACCTCACGGAAGAAGCCATGGGAAACTATGATTTCCGGAAACTGATCAAATCCGATGACCGTGCAACCACCATGGAGATCATCTCGGATCTTCACGGCTACTCAGTGGGCTCCGGCATGCTGGCCGGGGACGAGCAGATTTTAAAGGGCCTTGTGTCCATCAAATTAAAAGAAGAAGATCCCCTGACCATCGGCTACATCCTGCGAAAAGGCAGTGAACTCTCCCCCTACGCCAAAGCATATGTGGAGGAACTGGAGAAGTACAGGGAATAGGACCTTTGTTACGCCCTGAAAAAATTTTTTGAAAAATTTTTGAATTTATAAAACCGATCAGGAAGAAGTCGTATCTATCCTCCAACAAATAAGGTGAGCACGCAAGGCGTGCTCTTTAGCCAGAATAAGGAGGATATGCAAATGAACAACAATCTGCTGAAAAAATGTTACCTTGTACTTGGGGCTGTTTTATGCCTTGCCGTTTCCACGCCTGCCTATGCGGAACCTATACAGATGGCTGATGGAACGATTGTTGATCCGGCCTACTGTTTTGATCCGGGTTACTATCGTTTATATAACGATGATTTATTTGGATATGATACATATGAATTGTATCAGCATTTTATTACGTTTGGTCAAAGCGAAGGCAGACTTGGCTGGGATCCTGCTGATAACGTTACCATGTCATCTGATGAGGTTAAGACATCTGAGGTGGTCATGACATCTGATGGTATTACGGAAGAGATGGCGTTATCTCGGATCAATGAACTTCGCAGCGTTTATACGGAGAGAATGCCCTGGTATGATCGGGACGCCACATCACATATATATCAAGGATATGATAGTAAAATCAGTGAGGGTAAATATATGATTTATGAGGGCGCCAGATGTACCGGTTTTGCTTATCTGGTAAATGACTATGCATTCGGAGATACGCCCAATGCCAGATTTGTATTTGACGGTGCTCATGAGAATTTCCATGTGGGAGATATCCTCAGGCATCGTACAAAGGGATCAGCTCATTACGTAGTCATTCTTTCCAAATCCGATAAAGGGATTACCGTCACGGAAGGAAACTATAATAGACGTGTCCACTGGGATCGGTTTATTTCCTGGGATGAGCTGGACAGGAATTTTATGTATCTGATCACAAGATATGAATTATAAAATAGAAACACTGAAAGAACCGTCCTTTGTGGACGGTTCTTTTGCGATAAGGAACGTTTATCACACACGATCACTTCTCCGAAATTTTCAAAGCACTACGGGCGTGATAGGATAGGTCCAACGAAAACGAAAGGAGATGCCAAACATGAGAAGAACAGCGGATCATCAGCAGTTTCATATGTGCATGTGCTGCCGAATGCTTAACGACCGGGCAAAGAAAAGGCTCGGGAGTCAGGCTTTGATGCCATGCTCCCGGAACATGATGTGAAGCTGGAACTGCCGATAAGGCAGAACAACCATATCATATAGAAACGCCTTATGCCCGGTCGCCGCCACAGCTTCCGGGCCATTTTTATGAGATGGCAAGACCGGAAGAAATCAGCCCGCAGTAGGGCAACATTGTCGTTCCGACCTTGCGTCGGCGACGTCGAGCACTACGTGCGAGACATAAGAGACACGCTTTGCGTGTCCTCATTTTATACAGGAGGAAAATAACATGTCGGAAGAAAAAGTGATCGCCAGGATCGGCGGAGAGGAGTACACCGAAGATCAGCTTCGGGAACTGGATGAGGTAACCCTCCGGGGGGCTCTTCACGAAAGAACACATCACGGAATTGAGGTTCCCATCTACCCCACCATTGAGAGGTGGAAGGGAGAAGCCATTCCAAGCTTCGGAAGAGATGCGGAAGTGATCTACAACATCTGGAAGGAAAAAGGAGGAAACACAGAAGACGAGGATATCAAATGGGTGGAACGGTATCTGGAATACGCAAAGCAGATCAGACAGGGAATAAAACCTGAGATCCCGGAGTACTCGGAAGTCCAGAAGCCCTATTCGGAAGAGGAACTGAAGGTCATCTGGAAACTCTTAAAAGAACGGAAATCTTCCAGAGCCGGCTGGCTGAAAAAGGAGATCCCGGAGGACCTGCTCCTGCAGATCCTGGAAGCCGGAAGAGCAGCCCCCATCGGATGCAACCTGGATGAAGTCCGGTACGTGATCCTCCGGACAGAGGAAGAAAAGAAACTGATCTGGAGTGATGTTTCCACGGAGAATGCGACTATCATCGTTCTTTGCTACGATAAGCGGCCTTCCCACATTGTGAAACAGGACTTGCCGGACCGGGTTCCTCATAACAGAGGCTTCGATGCAGCGGCGGCAGCGGATCACATGGGACTCATCGCCCACGCTCTTGGACTTTCCAGTGTATGGCTCTCCGACTCCCCGGGACATGCAAAAGAGTTTAAGGAAGCCTACGGATTACCGGAAAGCTTTGAAGTGGCACTTCACCTGGCAGTGGGATATCCCGCAGCCGGATCCATCAAATCCGGAAGGGTGCCGGTGGAGTACATGATATATGACCGTCAGAAAGCAAAATAAAGAACGACGGGAGGAAAACAGGAATGGATGCTACGGAAGCAAGAATCATACAGGCAATCGATGAAAGAAGAGAGGATATCATCGAATTTGCCAGAGATATTTACACGCACGCGGAACTGGGGTACAAGGAATTCCGCACCGCAGGGAAGTTTACGGAAGCGATCAAAGATAGAAGCGAACGGATCGAAACGGAGCTGGCGGTAACCGGAGTGAAGGCCTACTTGAACGAGAAGAAAAAGGACAACTTCTCCCTGGCCCTCATCGGAGAACTGGATGCACTTCGGATCCCGGAACACAAATACTACAATCCCGAGACGGACGGAGCACACTGCTGTGGGCATCATGCGCAGCTGGCAGGGGTGTTCGGGGCATCATTAGCCCTTTCCGTTCCGGAGATAGCAGAGAAACTGGATGGACAGGTGATCTTCTTTGCCACACCTGCGGAGGAATACGGGGAAGTGGAATTCAAAAAGCAGCTGGCCCGGGAAGGCAAGATCAAATACGGCGGCGGCAAATGCGAACTGATCCGCATCGGAGCCTTTGATGACGTGGACGCAGCGCTTGCGCATCACATCTCCCC
>JAFUUM010000399.1 GCA_017477805.1 Lachnospiraceae bacterium | reverse complement strand
GGGACCAAAATGGCAGCGGAAACGGTACCTGCCGAAGGAAAGCTGGCCGGCGGTGTCAGCAGGGTTCGCGAGGAGCGGCCTGATACCATGGAGGATTTCCTCAATGGTACCCAGAAGGCCAAAGCCGTCCACAATACCGATATTCTGACTTATTACGATCGCAGCGGAAAGATGGTCAAGATCCGGGATAAGGGGCGGATCATCGACGGGAAATAAGTTTTTTTATAAAAACTAAACAAAAACAACACATGTGTCGATATAAAAGGTGAGAACAAGGAAGTTCTCACCTTTATCTATTTTATGGATGTATGGTTCAAAGTCTTCACAGGGAGGTGATCTTATGACGACCATGTATCTGCAAAACAACTTGGCGATCCACCAGGAAGTACAGGGCGTTCTTGAGATCAGCTCTTACAAAAAATGGGATAGGGACCGCAACAAGGAAAAAGACAACAACAAGAGAAAAGAGAAAAAAGACAGATTTCAGGAGATGCTTGAGAAAAAGGAGGAAGAAGGACTGGGCCAGATGGGCAGTTTCTTCGAGGCAAGAGCGTGACAAAAAATACCGGAATAATGGCGTAGATCCGAACCGTGAAAATGGTTCGGATCTTTTTATATGTGATAAAATAAGCCTATGAAATACAGGAAGTTGTCTTATTTCGACGAATTTCATTGCAGGGCCGGGGAGTGCCCGGAAAACTGCTGCAGAGGCTGGCAGATCCCCCTGGCGGAGGAAGACCTTACCAGGTATCGGGAGATGAAAGGGGAAAAGGCTCTGGGCCTTAACCTTCGGATCCTTCTGGGGGGAAAAGATCCCTTCCTGAATCCATCCGGCGGGATATGCCCCTATCTTCTGGAAAAGGAAGGGCTTTGCGAGTTGCAGAAAAAACGGGGGGAGGAATATCTGCCCCTTGTGTGCAAGCTCTTTCCGAGACGTCAGATCAACTACGGACCGGTGACGGAGCAGAGCCTGTTTTTGTCCTGCGTGGAAGCGTCCCGGCTCTTTCTGGAGCATGAAAGCGACCTGCATTACATCGAGGTCGAAAACGGACCGGATCTCCCGGTGTACGGAGATAACGACGATGAAGCTTATTTCCGGAGGGTGGAAGAGAGCAGAGAGAGGATCTTTGAGCTACTACATGACAGCTGTGTCAGGAGTGCGTCCGGCGAGGCAGAAGATTTTTCCGGGTTTGAAGAGACCCTGAAGCGGATCCGCAGGTACGCCGGTAAGCTGCAGGATGCCTGCATCCGGTATGACAGTGACAGCCTGAAGCAGCTGTGCGAAAATCCCGTTCCGGTGTATGGAAAAGAAGATGCGGATGAAGAGAAACTGCCGGATAAAAGCCTGTTCCCGCTTCCCATTACGGTGCTCAATGAACTCATGAGTACCCGGTTTTACCAGAAGAAGATGAAAGAAAAGATCCCGGAGCTGTACAGGCTCTGTCATGTGTATTTCCGGATCTTTGATCCCCTGACGGAGGAAGCGGGGCAGGAGAGGTTCGATGAACTTTTATCCGCCTATCTCCGAGCCGGCGGAAGAACTTCGAAATATGTGCATTATCTGCAGTATTACCTTTTGACCTATTACGGGGAAGTCTTTGAAGATTACAGTTTTACGAGGCGGATCGATTACGGCATCCTTCATGCCAATATGCTGCTCCTCATGGACCTATGCAGGTTTGCGGAAGCCGGTCAAAAACTTCCGGATCCTGTTTCGGAGGCACGGACGCTGGCAGTATATGAAAAGCGGGGACTTCACAGCAGGGACCTGCAGCGGGAAATGTATGACGTGTTTACGAAGTACTATCTGGGGAGATAACTTAAGAAAATAACCTTAGAAAACAAAAACGCTCCTGTTTTCACAGGAGCGATCGTGCACCATCAGGGACTCGAACCCTGGACAAATAGATTAAGAGTCTACTGCTCTACCAACTGAGCTAATGGTGCTTACGCGTTTACAGCGCAAGAATGATTATAGTATAATGATTTTTAATTTGCAAGCATTTTTTTAAAAAAATTATTTGAGTACCTGAAAACGTGGAGAAAATGGCGGAAAATCTGATATTTGAGACCCATGCCCATTATGATGATGAGGCATTTTCGGAAGACCGGTATAAACTTTTGGAGGGAATGAAGTCCTGGGGCATCGGAACGGTGATGAACATCGGAGCTTCCATCGAGTCCTCCAGGACATCTCTGGAACTGGCAGAGAAATATCCCTTTGTGTATGCGGCGGTGGGAGTCCATCCTGAATACGCGGACCGGATGAACGAGGAGATCCTTGCGGAGCTGGAGACTCTTGCCCAAAATAAAAAGGTGGTGGCCATCGGTGAGATCGGCCTGGACTATCACTATCCCGAACCGGATCCGGAAGTCCAGAGGATCTGGTTTCGCAGGCAGATGGAGCTGGCGGTGAGAAGGGATCTCCCGGTGGTGATCCATTCCCGGGAAGCGGCGGCGGATACCCTGAACATCTTAAAGGAGTTTTCCGGCTGGAAGCGGGAATTCAAGGGCTCCATGCATTGCTATTCTTATTCTGCCGAGATCGCAAAAGAAGTGATCAAAATGGGGTATCATATCGGCATTGGCGGCGTGATCACTTTTAACAATGCAAGGAAACTGGTGGAAGCCCTGGAAGTGATCCCTATGGACAGGGTATTATTGGAAACGGACTGCCCCTATATGGCGCCTACGCCTCATCGGGGTGAGAGAAATTTTTCCGGCTATCTGCCGCTGGTGGCAAAGAAGATCGCAGAGTTAAAGGGGATCACGGAGGAAGAAGTGATCCACATCACAAGAGAAAATGCCGAGGCAGTGTTTGGTCCCTTCGGCGGCAACTAATAAAAGAAAATGTGAATTATGGCTTTATTATCCAATCCGCAGGTGACCGCAGAAGTCCTGCAAAAATACGGTTTTCGTTTTCAGAAAAAGTTCGGACAGAATTTCCTCATCGACGGACATGTCCTTGATAAGATCGTGGAAGCTTCCGGCATCACAAAAGAAGATACGGTTTTGGAGATTGGTCCCGGCATCGGCACCATGACCCAGTACCTGGCGGAAAATGCCGGCAAGGTCATTGCCGTGGAGATCGACAAAAACCTGATCCCCATTTTGGAGGATACCTTAAGTGAGTACGACAATGTCACGGTGATCAATGGGGATATCCTGAAGACGGATATCGAGGCCATTGCCAGGGAACATAATAACGGCCGCTCCCTGAAAGTGGTGGCGAATCTGCCCTATTACATTACAACCCCCATCGTTATGGCGTTGTTGGAGGGAAAGACACCCATCGATAACATCACCATCATGGTGCAGAAAGAGGTGGCGGACAGGATGCAGTGCGGCCCCGGTACAAAGGACTACGGTGCTCTATCCTTGGCGGTGCAGTATTATGCAAAGCCGGAAGTGGTGGCAAACGTGCCTCCAAACTGCTTTATGCCCAGACCCGGTGTGGGAAGTGCCGTGATCCGGCTTTCCCTGTATCCGGAATCGCCCATTGCCGTAAAAGACGAGAAAAAGATGTTTTCCGTCATCCGGGCATCCTTTAACCAGCGGAGAAAGACCCTGGTAAACGGTCTTGCGGGAGGCGGTCTTGGCTTATCCAAGGAGGCTGTGGCGGCGGCTCTTTCGGAAATGGGACTTTCCGAAAATGTCAGGGGCGAGACGCTGACATTAGAGCAATTTGCAAGATTGAGTGATATCCTGTTTGCATAAGAAATGGGTGAAAATATGGGGGGAACTTGCCATGAATTTGCAAAACTGGCGTAAGGTCCAGGATAAACTGTATAAGATGGTGTCCGTGGGCGTTGTGGATGACTTTATCAATCAAAGTTATGATGTCATCACTACTGCTGCGCTGATCATCAACCTGGCTGCGGCCTTTGCCAATACCTTTGATCCACTGCATGACCGGTTTGGAAATGCATTTGCGGTTGTGGAAGCGGTGACGGTATTTGTCTTTGCGGTGGACTATGTCCTCAGGCTTTTGACGGCCAGATGCCTGTATCCCAAGGTGCGGGAGAGGAGAGCGGTCTTAAAATACATCAGCTCTTTTTCCGGCGTCATCGACCTGCTGTCCTTCCTGCCTTACTACCTGCCATTTATCTTCCCGGCGGGGGCAGCGGTATTTAAACTCTTCAGAGTGGTCCGGATCCTGAGACTGTTTCGGATCAACGCCTATTATGATTCTTTGAACGTGATCACGGAGATCCTTGCAAGCAAGAAACAGCAGCTCTACTCTTCGGTCTTTATCATCATCGTGTTGATGATGGGTGCCAGTCTTTGCATGTACAGCCTGGAAAACACGGCCCAGCCCGATGTGTTCCAAAACGCTTTTTCCGGGATCTGGTGGGCGGCGTCCACTCTGCTGACGGTGGGCTACGGCGATATCTATCCCGTGACCTTCTGGGGCAAGTTCGTGGGTATCATCATCACCTTCCTGGGAGTTGGTATGGTGGCTATCCCTACGGGTATCATTTCTGACGGATTTGTGGAACAGTAAACGAAGTTAAAGAGGCTGGATGAAGTGGCTGCGGAGGATGATCTGCATTTTATCACCGTGCCCATCGATAAAGAGGATTCCTGGTGCAATAAGGAGATCCGGGAACTGCTGCTTCCTGCGGGCATGCTTGCGGTGGCCATCCGGAGAGGGCAGAGCACGATCCTGCCCAAAGGAAACGCGCGCTTAAAACACGGAGATTTTTTGGTACTCGGTGCCGAACCTACAGAGGGAGATCACGATGTGGACATCCGGGAGATCGTT
>JAFUUM010000398.1 GCA_017477805.1 Lachnospiraceae bacterium | reverse complement strand
GCATTTGCAGGGAACATTTTCGTAGCGGCCGTTGGTCTCATAGATCAGCTTGTTGTACCACTTTCCGTTCTCGTCGTAGTAGCCTTCCCTGAATTCCTGACCGGTGGTCTCGTCCGTCCAGGGAACCGGATAGCAGACGTAATCGTGATGCTTTGCATAGATCCGGCGGGAAGGGTTGACGCTCTCGTGAGAGTACCCGGTAGGCTGATTGACCCTGGGCCTTGCTACAGGCTGAGAATAATAACTGCTGTGGCTGCTACTGCTATGACTTCCATAACTGCGGGACGAGCTGTAGGAGCGGCTGCTGTGAGAAGAACTGCTGTGATGGCTGCTGCTGTGGCTGCTATGGCTGTGACTGCTGTGGGAGCTGGATGAATGACCTCTGGGTGGCATAGTATCCTCCGAATGAATGATCTTTTAAAAAACGTAATTCTTATTATACCACTCTTGACATCAAGGACAAAAAGGTCGTAAAATTTTTGATTAAAGAGGAGCAAGGGCGCTCCGGGTATACACCCGGAGTGCCCCATTTTTTGTGAAGAGGAGCCACTTATAGGAGGAACAGTAATGTCTGAGGAGCAACGGCAGTGGAAAAAGGTAGAGGAAGAGGGCCTGTACCGGTCGGAATTTGAACATGATAACTGTGGCATCGGCGCCATTATCGATATTGAGGGCCGGGCCAGTCATCAGCTGGTGGATGATGCGCTGTCCATCGTTGAAAAACTAGAGCATCGCGCCGGCAAGGATGCGGAGGGAAAGACCGGTGACGGCGTCGGCATCCTGACCCAGATCCCCCATAAGTTCTTTGTGAAAAAACTGAAAGAACAGGGAGTCACTCTGCCGGGCCGCAGGCAGTACGGCGTAGGCATGTTCTTTTTCCCGCAGAAGGATCTGGAACTTCGTCAGGCGCGTTCCATGTTCGAGATCATCGTCCGGAAAGCCGGACTCAAATTCATCTGCTGGAGAAAGGTGGATTCCGCTCCGGAGGTTCTTGGAAGCAAGGCCAGAGAATGCATGCCCGACATCTATCAGGCATTTATCGAGCGGCCGGAGAGCGCGGCGAAAGATATCGATTTTGACCGGATGCTGTATATCGTCCGCCGGGAATTTGAGCAGAGCTGTGAGAATACCTATATCCCGTCTCTTTCCTGCAGGACCATTGTCTATAAAGGAATGTTTCTTGTGGGACAGCTGCGGACGTTCTTTACGGATCTGGAGGATGCCCAGTACGAATCTGCCATTGCGGTGGTGCATTCCCGGTTTTCCACCAATACCCTGCCCAGCTGGAATCGGGCACACCCCAACAGGTTCATCGTCCATAACGGCGAGATCAACACCATTAAGGGCAACGCCGACAAGATGCTGGCCAGAGAAGAGACCCTGCATACGGATCTGTTCTCCGCAGAAGACATGACGAAGGTTTTACCCGTGATATCCCAGAGCGGATCGGATTCCGCCATGCTGGATAACACGCTGGAATTCCTTGTGATGAGCGGTATGGATCTGCCCCTTGCCATGACCATTCTGATCCCGGAACCCTGGGCCCACAACGAGACCTTGTCCCCGGAAGAACGGGATTTCTACCAATATTATGCAACGATGATGGAACCCTGGGACGGCCCTGCCTCCATCCTGTTTTCTGACGGTGACGTGATGGGAGCCATCCTGGACCGGAACGGCCTTCGACCCTCCAGATATTATGTGATGGATGACGGACGCCTGATCCTGTCTTCGGAAGTCGGTGTTCTGCCGCTTGATGAAAAGCACATCGTCAAAAAAGAGCGGCTTCATCCGGGAAAACTTCTCCTGGTGGATACCAAGGAAAAACGTATCATCCTCGATGAAGAGATCAAGGAAAAGTACGCCCTGAGCAAGCCTTACGGCGAATGGCTGGATTCCAAACTGACGCAGTTATCCGAATTAAAGATACCCAACAAAAAAACACCGAAGATCGAAGGGGAACACAGAAAACGGTTGCAGAAGGCCTTTGGATACACCTGGGAGAACTATCATGACAGCATCCTCAACATGGCACTGAACGGGACAGAGACCATCGGTTCCATGGGTGTGGACACGCCCATCGCAGCACTCTCCGGCGAGTACCAGCCGCTCTTTTACTACTTTAAGCAGCTGTTTGCCCAGGTGACCAATCCGCCCATCGATGCGCAGCGGGAAGAGATCGTGACCTCTCGTACGGTATACGTTGGGAAAAACGGTAATCTCCTGGAAGAAAAGCCGGAGAACTGTCAAGTCCTTAAGATCAACAATCCCATTCTGACGGACCTGGATCTTTTGAAGATCGAGACCATGAAAAAGGAGGGCTTCAAGGTCGCCAAGGTCTCCATCCTGTTTTATAAGAGTACGCCCATCAGGCGAGTCCTCGATCATCTGTGCGTGGAGGTGGACAAAGCCTATAAAGAGGGCGCAAACATCCTTATCCTCTCCGACAGAGGTGTGGATGAGAACCATGTGGCCATCCCTTCGCTTCTTGCGGTGGCCGCAGTACACAAACATCTTGTCGAGACCAAGAAATGTACCGCCATGTCCCTGATCCTGGAATCCGGAGAACCCAGAGAAGTGCATCACTTTGCAACCCTTCTTGGCTACGGTGCATCCGCTGTGAACCCGTATCTGGCCCATGCCTGCATTGCCGAGATGGTGGAGGAGGAAGTGCTGGATAAGGATTATTATGCGGCTGTGGATGATTACGATAAAGCCGTTTTGTTCGGCATTGTAAAGATCGCATCCAAAATGGGTATTTCCACCATCCAGTCCTACCAGGGCAGCAAGATCTTTGAAGCCATCGGTATTTCCGGAAAGGTGATCGAGAAGTATTTCACCGGTACCGTGAGCCGCGTGGGCGGGATCACGCTGGATGACATCGGCCGTGCGGCAGATGCGCAGCACAGCAAGGCTTTTGATCCCCTGGGGCTTCCCGTGGATCTTGAGCTGACTGCCCTGGGAAGACACAAGAGCAGGAGCAAAGGAGAAAACCACAGATACCGTCCCGAGACGATCCATATGCTCCAGCTTTCTACCAGAGAAGGCAACTACGAAAAGTTTAAAGAATACACAAAGATGGTGGACCGGGAAGAGACCGGATACCTTCGAAACCTCCTGGATTTTCGTTATCCGGAAGCAGGCGTTCCCTTAGAGGAAGTGGAGAGCGAGACAGAGATCGTAAAGCGCTTCAAGACAGGTGCCATGTCTTACGGTTCCATCTCCGAAGAAGCCCATCAGACACTGGCCATCGCCATGAACCATCTGCAGGGCAAATCCAACAGCGGAGAAGGCGGCGAGAGCGAAGAAAGACTTCGGTCCGCAGGTACGGACAATGACAGGAGCTCTGCCATCAAGCAGGTGGCCAGCGGGCGCTTTGGCGTTACCAGCCGGTATCTTGTGAGTGCAAGAGAACTGCAGATCAAGATGGCCCAGGGGGCAAAACCCGGAGAGGGCGGACATCTGCCCGGAAAAAAGGTTTATCCCTGGATCGCAAAGACCAGACATTCCACACCGGGAGTGAGCCTGATCTCACCGCCGCCCCATCATGATATCTATTCCATCGAGGATCTGGCGCAGCTGATCTACGATCTGAAAAATGCCAATAAAAATGCAAGGATCTCCGTGAAACTCGTATCCGAAGCCGGCGTAGGAACCGTTGCTGCCGGCGTGGCCAAGGCGGGAGCAGGTGTCATCCTGATCTCCGGATATGACGGAGGAACAGGGGCAGCACCCTTATCTTCCATCCACAATGCGGGTCTGCCCTGGGAACTGGGGCTCTCGGAAACCCATCAGACACTGATCGCCAACGGGCTTCGAAATCGGGTGGTGATCGAAACGGACGGCAAACTCATGAGCGGCAGAGATGTGGCCATAGCGGCCATCCTGGGTGCAGAGGAGTTTGGCTTTGCCACGGCGCCCCTGATCACCATGGGTTGCGTGATGATGCGGGCCTGTCAGTCCGATACCTGTCCCATGGGAATTGCCACCCAGAATCCGGAGCTGCGGAAGCGTTTTGCCGGGAAACCGGAGTATGTGGAGAACTTCATGCTGTTCATTGCAAGACAGCTGCGTGAGATCATGAGCAGCCTGGGGGTTCGAAGCGTGGATGAACTGGTGGGCAGAACGGATCTGCTAAAGAAGAAAGAGGATCTTTCGCCAAAGCAGGAGAAGATCGACTTAAGCGGGATCCTGTGTAATCTGTCCGATGCGGGGGTCGAAAAGCATACCTTTGATCCTGCCCTGGCTTACGATTTTAAACTGGAAGAGACCAAGGACGAGAGCGTGCTGCTTAGATCCGAGTCCATTAAGACAGCGATCGCGGGCGGCAAAAAAGCAGTGATCGATGTACAGGTGGAAAGCACGGACCGTACCTTCGGAACCCTGCTTGGTG
>JAFUUM010000397.1 GCA_017477805.1 Lachnospiraceae bacterium | reverse complement strand
TGAACGATATTGCCGGAAGGATTCGGTACCGGGGTCTGCGCCGTGCTCTCAGCCACGTTCGAAAGCAATTTGGAAGCTTCTCTTCCCTCCGCCTTTCCCTGCTGAACGTAATGACGGTAATAATAGATATTCACATGGCCAAGCTCCGAAAGATCCGGATAATTGGCCTTGTAATAGTCCAAAACAAATTCCGCAGAGGGGCTTCTCCCCTCTTTGATCCCCTGATACACAAAATGATGATACAGTTCTCTTGCGTCCGTTCCGTAAACTGCCGTTACATCCGGGTACTGGGCTGCATAATACGCCGCATCAAAGATGGTCTGATACCGGTCATCCGTGCCCGCACTGTCCGCCTCCAGGGTAAAGATCCCCAGAAACAAAAAAAGGGCGAGAAAAGCCAAAAGCACTTTCGCCTTATCCTTTCTCATCCCCTTTTTATTTGACATTTATTTGATTTCCTTTCTGAGTTCCTCGACCAGCACCTCGCATTCCGCTTCCGTCATCTTGTTTGGATCCTCGGGAATGCCCGTGACCTTTCCGAAATCCGGCATGTCCTTGTACTTCGGAAGTAAGTGCATCACAAGCTGTTCTTCGGCATCTTCGCCATAAATATACTCCAGCGCGTCAGGCTGAAAGACTTTTTTGACGGCCTTTGCCGCCCGGATCACATCCGCAAAGAACGTACTGCTCTCCAATGCTGTCATGGAAGTCAGTCTGGATTTCCGCTCTTTATTAACAATCACGACATGGCCCTTATAGGTCATATCCGCAGTTAAGTGGATGGATGTCATGTTGAGTTCCACCACCTCGGGACCGAATTTATAATCATTCTCGGTCTTTTCCCGTTTCTTCTGATCCACAGCCTTTTTGTGGAAGAGGTCGTACTTGATATAGGCTTTGGCAAAGTCCATATCCTGCTTTAACAAATGGTTAAAAACGATATCCTGCAGAGCAGCCTTAGCTTCCTTCATGGCATCCAGAGGATTTTGAGCGAGCTTGCTGATGTCGTAGGTCATGACCATATTCATCAGTTCCTGGTGCTCTTTCTGATGTTCCTGGAGGCCTTCGTAGCCGCACTCCGTCATCAGCGACTCTTCGGTGTAAAAATGATACCCGGTGTAGTCCCTGAGGGCACAGAGCAGATCCACCATCTGCTTCTGACTGACACCTGCGCAGCCGATCCGGACCCACTGCTCAATATCGCGTCCGATGCGAAGCAGCTGCTGATGTTGTTCATCCACAGACTCAATGCCTGTCGCCATATTCGGTTGCCAGTCAAAGTTAAAATCAAACATGCATCAGGTTTCTTTCTTAGGTTCTTCCGCCGCTTCTTTTTCTTTCCTTGCACGGCGGGTGCGACGCTCTTCTTTCCGCTTCTCCAGTGCTTTGTAGATCATGTCCTTGTACACGAAGTCAAAGATGGCCGCAAAGGGGATCGCCAGGAGCACGCCCCAAACACCAAACATCCTGCCACCCACAACCAGGGAGATCAGGATCCAGATGGAAGGAACACCAAGGGTGTTTCCGAACAGTTTCGGTTTGATCACATATCCATCCACCGTCTGCAGGATAATGGTGAAAATGATGAATGCCAGTGCATACCAGGGCTTATTCAGCACCAGGATAAAAGCACCGAGTACTCCGCCCACCACCGGTCCGAAGATGGGGGCCAGGTTGGTGACGCCACAGATCACGGAGATCAGGGCAACGTTGGGAGCTCGTACGATCAATAAGAAGATGGCATTTAAGACGCCCACGATGAGGGCATCCAGCATATCATAACCGATGAAATGGATCAGGATCTTGTTGCAGCGTCCCCAGAAATCGGAAACGTCGCGAAAACTCTTCTCCGGCAGGATGGCCCGGAGCAGGCTCTGGGCACTCTCCTGCATCCTCTTTTTATCTTCCAGAAAATAATAAGCCGTGATCAGGGCGATGAGCACGTTGAAGATGCTTCGTCCGATGTTTCCGGAAGTGTTGATCACCGTAGTGGTGCTCTGGGAAATGGATCCCATCCACGCGCTTAAAGAAAAGTCCTCATTGGTGACCACAGAGGAAAGATCAATGCCAAACTTGGCAAAGAATACGGATACTTCTTCGGCCGCATATTGAAGGGCCGCACCGTAAGCTTCCGCGTTGTTGAAGATGCCTACGATGTTCTCGATGATCTGAGGCACCAGCAGAACAAGGAGCAGTGCCACAAATAAAAGTACAGAGATAAAGGTCAGTAAAATGGCCAGATTTCTCTGGAGAATATTATTCTTGACCTTGCGAAACAGCTTTCTCTGATAAAACTTCATCAGAGGGTTCATGATATAGGCAAAGATCAGACCCAGAAAGATGGGATGGACGTAATTCCAGATGGCGGAAAACGCCTTTCCCAAAAGACTGATATTGGACAGGCCCAGATACAGCACAACCGCGGAACAGGTTGCCACCGTGTAACTGACCCATCTTTTCTCCAGCCAGTCCTTGTTGAACTTCATGGATATGCCTCCGTTGATGTTACTTTAGTCCTTATATTTTATCATTCCGAACAGCCGTTTTCAAATGCTTTAGGAGAGGCCGACCCTGCCGGGAACCTCATAACGGATCCGGAATTCGGGGGCTTTCTTTAACTTCGCGTAGTAGTTCTCCGCCCAGTCTTTTTTCCTCGTCTGAGGGTTTACTCCGTCGGCGGGAGTTGCGAAGATCCGCATGGGAATGGTGGTCTTGCCCTCTAACGGCTTTTCAAAAAAAAGGCTCATGAAGTCGATGGTCTTTACACCCTTTGCCTTATAAAACCACTTGCCGCCAAACTCGATCATCAGGCTGACTTTCTCATCAAAGGTTGCTTCGCAAAACTCCGGAGTCTTTTTGAAGGAAACCGGGATCTCGATGCCGTCCGCATCCTCGGAGCCGCCCCAGCGAAGAGTTGCCGGGAAGGCTGCCTTGGTACCCTTTTTTAAGGTAGGCAGGAAATAGGGATCGTAGATCAGTTTTTTATAATCCGCCATCACGGGCTGTTCAATACCCACGGTGTTATTGTTGGGGTCTTCGATCTCCAGACCGAGCCTTCCACGGTCTCTGAACTGGTACATGGAGATGCCGTTGAACCAGGAAGAGGTCTTAAAGTCACGGAAGTTTTCCGCAAACTTTACGACGGCTTCGCCCTGATGGAAGGGTCCCGTTACATCACCGTCGGAGTTGCACTCTGCGGTGGATAAGGGTTTCTTCTGGCCGGTAACTTTCCGAAGACGCTTTGCGGTCTTTTCGAAAAGGCCGTAGATCTCCATCACGTTGTCGGCCTTGTACTTTCCACCGCCCACTTCGGCAATGTCATAAGGCCAGCCGTAGTGGAGGGCGGGATAACTGTCCGCAGACCAGATGTCCGCTGCTTTATAAGCCGGCAGGAACTCGTCCTCATGCTCCACTTTTCCCTCCGGTGTCACAAAGCCGGCGCAGAAAATGGTGGATACATTGGGAGCTTCTTCCTTCAGGATATTCCGGAAGCGAACGAAGAAAGCTGCGATCTCTTCAAAGGAATAGCGCTTATTGTGGGTAAACCAGTTGCCATTACACTCGTGATTGATCCGGATCCGCATCCGTCCGAACTCCCGGAACTGCCTTGCCACGCCCCGGAGATATTCATCATCCAGGGAGCAGTCCACCGTCAACGTCAGGAGCACGTCCTGGCCGTGTCTGCGGATGTCCCGCATCTGCTCAAAGGGCTGGCCGTTTGCCCCAAAGGGGAAATAATCATCGTAAGGATAATCCCAGGCACATTTCACATTCATGTCCGCACAGGCCACGCTGATACGTTCCGGCCACTGGGCATCCTTGGGGTACAGGGTGTACATGATGTTGACGAATCTGTGGGGTCTTCCCAGTTTATGCAGGATGTAATCCTGGTTCACATACTCGGCTCTCTCGCTGCCGTCTCCTAAGTCCAGACCGCACTTGGCGGGTCCCAAATGAACGTTATATGCTTTCTCCATTTTGTTCCTCTTCCTGTGTTATCGTATTAACCCCTGTGGAATACAGGGATGGACTCGATGGGTGCCTTTGCGTTGATGACGCAGCCGCCCTCGTAAACCTTGTGATCCCGGATGTCTTCCCACTTGCCGGCAGGGAGATACACTTCTCTTTCGAAGGTGTTGAGTTCCAGAATAGGTGCCACCAGGTACTCGCTTCCGAACATGTACTCATCTTCGATCTTCCAGCACTTCTCATCTTCAGGGAACTCGTAGAACAGCGTACGGATCAGGGGTGAGCCATTCTCGGTACACTCACGGTAGAGTTCCTTGATGTAAGGCTTTAAGGAAAGACGCAGATCCAGCTGGTCTCTCATGATCTTGAAGTTTTCTTCGCCGTAGCTCCAGAGTTCGTTGTCCTGACCGGTGTGGAGGTAACCGCCGCCAAAGTCACGGTCATCCAGTGCAGGGATATCATAAGGGCCTCTGTCACCATGCATTCTCAGGATGGGTGAGAATACCGCAAACTCATACCATCTGATGAGGAGCTGTCTGAAATCGGGATCGTTCACATCATCGGTCATAAAGCCGCCGATATCCGTGGTCCACCAGGGAATACCTGCAAGACCGATGTTCAGGCCCGCATACAACTGATCTCTGAAAGCTTCGAAGGTGCTGGGTACGTCGCCGGACCAGAGGACGTTTGCATACTTCTGGCTGCCTGCCCAACCGGAACGGAGCAGATTGACGAAGTCCTTTTTGCCAAGAGCCGTCTCGTTGTCGAAGAAGATACGGCTGTAATACTGCGGATAGATGTTACTGCAGGACAGTGCTGTCCCCAGGTAATATCTGTAATAGTCAAAATCGTAGGTCACATAGTCGGGCTCGGAGTTATCCAGCCAGAACATGTCGACGCCAAGGTCGTAATAATTCTTTTTGCAGATATCCCACACGTACTTTCTTGTTTCGGGGTTGGTGGGATCGATCTCTGTGCAGTCGCCCTGAAAATCGTAGGTCTGAACGCTGCCACGCTCTGTCTTGATCAGCAGACCTCTCTCCAGCATGTCGTAGAAGTTCTCGCTGCGCTTATCCACGGAGGGCCATACGGAAACAACAACCTTGATCCCCATCTCGTGGAGCTCATCGATCATGGCCTTGGGATCGGGCCAGTAGGTCTTATCAAACTTCCAGTCGCCCTGATAGGTCCAGTGGAAGAAATCGATGACGATGCAGTCGATGGGCACGTTCTTTTCCTTGCACTTATGGGCCACTTCCAGAACTTCCTTCTGGGTACGGTAACGGAGTTTGCACTGCCAAAGCCCCATCAGATCTTCCGGCATCATAGGTGCATGACCCGTAGCTTCCGTGTAGTTCTTTAAGATGCCCTTGGGGTCATCAGCCACGGTGATGTAATAATCCATCTCCTTGGTTGCTTCCGCAGTCCATTCATAGAGATTTTCGCCAAAGCTTGCTCTGCCTACGGCAGGGTTATTCCACAAAAATCCGTAGCCCAGAGAGGATACGGCAAAGGGAACGGAAACCTGAGAGTTTCTCTGCTCCAGATCGAGGATACAGCCCTTTAAGTTCAGGTAGGAATGCTGGTACTGACCCATACCGTAGATCTGCTCGCCGTCGGTACTGTCGAATTTCACGGTGAGTTTGTAATCGCCTCCGGCAATGGGACGATAATGACGGTTCACATACTTCAGGCATCTGCTCTCCCTACATTCGGTGCCGCCGTAGCTGCGA
>JAFUUM010000396.1 GCA_017477805.1 Lachnospiraceae bacterium | reverse complement strand
TCCTGTATGGGATATGAGATCGCCGCAACTCTCGGGGTGAAGTTTGCAGAGCCCGAGAGAGAAGTTTACTGCTTCGTGGGTGATGCAGGCTTCCAGATGCTCCATAGTGAGATCATGACCATTATGCAGGAGAAAAAGAAGGTCAATATCATGATCTTTGATAACTGCGGATTTGGCTGTATCAACAACCTGGAGATGACTCACGGTATCGGATCACTGGCTACTGAATTCCGTTATACAGACGGCAAGAAACCTACTGGTGATCTGATCCCCGTGGACTATGCAAAAGTCGGAGAAGGCTACGGATTAAAGACCTACACCTGCAGGACCTTTGAAGATCTGCAGAAGGCTGTGGAAGATGCAAAGACACAGACGAAAGCCTGCCTCTTTGATCTGAAAGTTCTGCCCAAGACCATGACGGACGGTTATGATGCCTGGTGGAATGTGGGTATGGCATATGTTTCCAAAAAGCAGTCCGTGGTGGATGCCTGGGAAGATGTGAAAAAGCACAGAGATGAGGCCAGAGCTTATTAAGGAAGGTACGTAAATATGGGAAAGGTATTCGGATATCCCGAATATGATGCATCGGGAGAAAAGATCTTAACCACCTACGATGGTGATTACAGCGAAATGAAGATGGATATCCGGGTTTACAAATTGAAGACCGGTGAAATCAGGGAGTTCCTTAGAGAAGGGGAGGAGACGGCAATCCTTCTGTTAAACGGAGAAGTTTGTTACAAATGGGAAGGACAGGAAGTCCTTGCAAAGCGGGAGAGCGTCTTTACGGAAGGTCCGTTCGCCCTGCACGTCTGCAGGGGCGTGAAGGCAAGTGTTACCGCAAAGGCAGACTCGGAGATCCTGGTGCAGTGCACTCATAACGATAAGGTTTTTGAAAGCAAACTTTATCAGCCGCAGGATGCACCCTGGAAGTATTCTTCTCAGGGAAAATTCGGAAACGTGGCAAACCGCAGGGTAAATACCATTTTTGATCATGATATTTCCCCCGCTTCCAATATGGTGCTTGGAGAAGTTTTAAATGACCGGGGGAATTGGTCCGGTTATCTGCCTCATCGTCATCCCCAGCCGGAGACCTATTATTTCCTTTTCGACAGACCGGAGGGCTTCGGGGCGAGCTTCGTAGGAGATCAGGTCTTCAAGAGCGTGAACGGCAGCTTTTCCGCCATTCCCGGAGGAGAGCTTCATCCCCAGGCCTGTGCCCCGGGGTTCCGGATGTACACCTGCTGGATGATCCGTCACATTGACGGCAATCCCTGGCTCCAGACGGATCGCTGTGAGGATGAGAGATACACGTGGATGCATGATGCAACCTTCTAAATACAAAATCTTTCAGAAGGCCTCGCTTTGATAGTCTTCTCAGGAGCGCTCTCGCTATGAGTTCGGCGTAGCGGAACTAAATTCGCGTCCCCCTTCAGGGACCGCTCATTAAGGTCCGACGCCTCACACATTCCTTCGAAGACCATAAAGCCTCGGCCTTAGATAAGGAGTTGGCTATGGCAAAAGAATTTATTGTACCCGGAAGGATATTGACAGGAACAGGAGCCTTGGATCTTGCAGTAGAACGTCTTGGACAGATGGGATCGAAAGCACTCATCGTAACGGATGAGATGATGATCAAGCTGGGAAACTGTGAGAAGGTAGAAGCTGCCCTGAAAAAGGCAGGCGTATCTTACAGTATCTTCTCCGGGATCACCGGGGAACCTACGGACAAGATGGTAGAAGAAGGCCTTGCGATCTATCGAAAGGAGAGCTGTGACTTTCTTGTGGCTCTCGGCGGCGGAAGTCCCATGGACACCATGAAGGCCATCGGAGCCGTCAGCATTGGAAATACGAAGATCACCGATTATCTTGGAAAGGTCATCGATGTGAAGATGCCTCCCATGGCAGCGATCCCCACCACAGCCGGTACCGGTTCGGAAGCGACTCAGTTTACCATCATTACCGATACGGAGAGAGACATCAAAATGCTCTTAAAGGGTGCCTGCCTGATGCCGGATCTTGCCATCATCGATCC
>JAFUUM010000395.1 GCA_017477805.1 Lachnospiraceae bacterium | reverse complement strand
TATATCGGAGATGATGTGAAAACGCTCTGCTGGTTGTCATTCGATGTCCCGGAAAACAGTTACTTCGTCCTTGGGGACAATAGAGAGCATTCCCTGGATTCCAGATTCTGGGATGATCCGTACGTTTCAGAGGAGAATATTGTCGGTCGTTACATCGGAACAATCTGGCATGCTCATTAACTGATAATCAAAGAAAAAGCCCAACCTCTGATTTGAAGGTTGGGCTTGATTCGTTTGAACTAATCATTTTTTCGACCTTACATTTCTAGAAACAATCTCGGCGTTTCGCCATACTTTTCCACGAAATTTCAGTTGAAGCTAAAAATTCGGCACACTATAATGAAAGGAGAAGTATATGAATTTGATTCATATCGTTTTTTTGCGCGAATTAAGGATTTTGATGAGGAGGATGAAGATGGACAATTTTAGAGAGCTTCTGAAACATGTTGACCGTTCCTATGATGGATTTGTTCATGCCGTTATAACCTATGTTAAAACCCCGGGAAACGAAAAGAAAAAAGCCCTGATCGAGAACTTCATTTTATCAACGCCGGAAGCAAACTCCTCCGAGGTGTTAAATTTTTTGATTGAACATACCGGTTTTTCCGATACTGTTGACGGGGACCGGAAGTCTCGTAAGGCCGTCAATTAAATCACTTTTTTTAAAATCCAATTGTTTAACCAAAACTTCTTGTTGTATAATGAGTTTGTTCGATACAAGGAGGGGATTGTATGGCAAACAGAGCAGATCTGATCAATCAATTGGCAGCATCCATGGGAGCAGGCGATTATGCCAGCACCAGACTGGAAGAGTCCAGATATGATGTAGAGACCGGAACCTTATATTGTAACGGTTATATCATTTCAAGATCCATACTGGATGAGGCGGTAAGCCATTTCCAGGGCTTACAGGCAAAGTGTGATATCAAGGATCCTGCTGGCCGCAAGATGGCTATGGTCTATGAAGCCGCCATCGAAGGGATCAAGCGGATGCGAAAAGAAGAAAAAGAAGCGGAACGGCAGAAGAACAAAATGGTAAAATAGTTTCCGCAAGTATTGGATGATATAAGCTCTCAATGTATTTTTTACATTGGGAGTTTTTTTTATACAAAATTATGGTAAAATATGTATGTTTGACAGAAAACGTTTTCCATGAGGATCAAGGATGGAACAAAACAAACATAACGACAGGAATAAGGATCAAAAAGAAGAGATCCGTATTCGGGCCAATTCCAAGGAAGAGATCCTGAAACGATCTTCCGATGAGATCATCGCCATGGCTATTCGTGATGTTCTGATCCGGGAACGGGAAAAGAGGGAGAAACAATGATCATCAAATATGATTGCAGACTGCTTGCTTATCTTCTCATAGTGTCCGTGACCGCAGCTCTGTTTACGGGATGCGGGAAGAAGAATATCGAAACGAAAGCAGAGCAGGAAACTGTTATATCGGAAACCGCAGAATTCTCTGCAGCTTTAGAGAAAACCGAAAACACGTCCGGGGCTGTTACAGGAAACGCCGCTACGGAACAGATGGCTGAGCTGAACGGAAAACTTACCCTGAACATGCCGGATGACAAATACCGTACCTGCTACGAGGTGTTTGTTTATGCTTTTGCGGACAGCAACGGAGATGGTATCGGAGATCTTCAGGGATTGATCTCAAAACTGGATGTGATCAATGACGGCGATCCGAAAACGGATGGGGATCTTGGCTATAATGAGATTTGGCTTATGCCCATTTGTCCTTCACCCACCTATCATAAATACGATGTCACCGACTATATGGCCATTGATACTGCCTACGGCACCATGGAGGATTTTGACCTTCTGATCAGCGAATGCCATAAGCGTGGTGTGAACGTTATCCTGGATACGGTGATCAATCATACTTCATCGGAGCACCCCTGGTTTTTGGAAGCATCCAAATATATCAAGTCACTTGGAACAAATGAAGAACCGGATGTGAATGCATGTCCTTACGTTGATTATTATCGGTTTTCCCGAACAAAGGAAGAAGGATATGAGCCCCTGCCCGGTTCAAGCTGGTTTTATGAAGCTAGGTTCTGGTCGGGGATGCCGGACTTAAACCTCCAGAATGAATCGGTACGATCCGAGATCGAAACCATGATCGCATTCTGGATCGAACATGGTGCAGACGGTTTTCGAATGGACGCAGTGACCTCTTATGAAACAGGAGATCATGAAGCCAATATCGAAGTCTTATCCTGGTTCCACGATATGGTAACTTCTAAGGATCCGGATTCTTATATCGTTGGCGAATGCTGGACCGGTTCCGGTACTTACAGTCAGTATTACCGAAGCGGCTGTGATTCTTTCTTTGATTTTGATTTTTCCGGAAGCGAAGGGGTGATAGCAAAGACCGTGCTTGGAAGCAGAAAAGCTTCTTCCTACGGAGAAGCGTTGATGAAGGAAGAAGAACTGTACGCTTCCGAGAATCCGGCCTACATCAATGCTCCGTTTTATACCAATCACGACATGGCCAGAAGTGCAGGGTATTACGCCAAAGAC